>JAKLHH010001047.1 GCA_022710245.1 Myxococcota bacterium | reverse complement strand
CATCAGCGAGCGCCCGATGCTGCCCTACCGTCCGCGGCCCTGGTCACACCGCGAGGAGCAGAAGGCCGAAGGGATCCGCATCGAGAAGCGGCTGAGCTCGAAGCAGGTGAAGGTGCTGGGCCAGGTGCGCACGCTCTGGTGCGCGTACGACTACTACCTCGAGGGCGACGGCTGGGACTCCACCTTCTGCTTCGCCGAGGGGATCGGGATCGCCACCTCGCAGGCGCGCTCGATCAACGCGCTGGTGGACGCCACCGAGGCGGCGGTCGTCAAGGCGCCCTGAGGCCGGCGGCCCACGCGCCACGCTCCCTGGTCGCTCCCGCCCCGGGCTACGGCTTGCCCTGCTCGACGCGGCGCCCGAACTCCGCGTCCGCGCGATCGGCCTCCGCGTCGGCCCTCGTCGCCTGCACCCTGCCGTCGAGGTGGTTGGGCGGCGAGTAGATGGTGTAGAGCTTCAGCGGCACCTTGCCCGCGTTCTTCACGTTGTGGCGTGTTCCCGGCGGCATCACCAGGATGGTGCCGATGGAGACCGGGGTGACGCGGCCGTTCACCACGGCCTGCCCCCTGCCGGCGACGCAGAAGAAGACCTGCTCGACCCGGTGGTGCATCTCCTCGCCGACCTCGCCGCCAGCCGGCAGGCTCATCACCACGAGCTGGGTCTTCTGCCCGGTGTAGATCACCCGCCGGTAGTCCGTGTTCTCGTTCGCGCGGGTGACCACGTCCGCCTGAAACGCGCTCCCCGGCGTCGCCACCGCGACCTTGCGCCCACGCTCGGGCCTGGCCCAGAGCCCCGCCGCCGGCCAGCCGAGGACCACCACCGCCAGCACCACGACACTCGCACCGCTCAGCGCCCGCCTCATTCGCCACCTCCTCCGTTGCCGGGAAGCGTGACACGGCGGCGGCCTCGAGGCATGGACCTTCGGCTGGCGCTGGCGGAGGGGCCGCGCCGGCCTGCGCGCGGCGCGACCTCAGCGGCTCTCGCTCAACATCTTCACCAGCCAGCGATGGAGCGGCGCGAGCTGGCGGTAGCGCTCGAGGCAGTGCTCGACGAGGTCAGCGCTGTGCAGCGCCTTCGGCGGCGCCTCGGGGTAGCCGGCGACGAGGCCCTTGTTCTTCAGCAGCTCGGCGCGCGGGTGCTCCGGGTCGTAGCCCGGCGGCACCTTCTTGTAGGTCTCGATCGGCATGCCGCAGCCGGTGCCGCAGTGGTCCTCGCCGACGGCCTTGACCGCCTTCGCGAGCGCCGGGCCAAGCTTGGGATCGATCACCGCCGCGCGATAGCGCTCGAGCATCGGCCTCGGGAACAGGTAGATGCCGGTGCCGAGCATCAGCTTGCCGGGCTCGAGGTGGAAGTAGAAGCCAGGGAGCTCCATCCGCTGGCCCGCGCCCTCCCAGAAGAAGATGCCGACGCTCGTCTTGTAGGGCGTCTTGTCCGCGCTGAAGCGCGTGTCGCGGTTGATGCGGAAGAGCGAGCCGTTGACCCGCGGGTCGGCCTGGATCTCCTTCGCGATCGTCTTCAGGCGCTTGCCCATGGCGACCACGAAGGCGCGCGAGGGGGCCATCACCGCCTCCTCGTACTCGGCCCGGTGCGCCTGGAACCAGCTGGTGGTGTTGTGCTCGCCGAGCTCCTCGAGGAAGCGGAGCGCCGCCGGCGGGAAGCCGGAGAAGCGGGTCGTCTCGTCCATGGTGCCTCCGGCCGGGGTGAGTCGCCGCTCGAAGACGATAGCACATCATCCCTGGCGCGGGCGGGGCGCAGGAGCGCGCGAGCGACCTCCTCGCTGGCCCTCCGGGCGTCGGCGGGGCACTATGGACCCATGTCACGTTGTCTGCTGCTCGCCACCGGCTTCGGAGTCGCCCTGGTCGCCACCTGTGACCCGCTCACGTCCGCCGGCGCAGCCCCGGCGCAGCTCGCCGACGACGCGACTCGCTGCGCGCAGCTGCGGAGGGCGATCGAGCGCTCCACCGATCTCGCCGCGCTGCGCGGCGCGCTGCTCGCAGGCGGCGCCGGTCCCGGGATCTCGCGCGGCGAGACCGCCGAGGTCCACGGCAAGCTCCTCTCGTTCTGTGTCCTGGTCAGCCCGCCGCTGTCGGCCCGCGCCTGCCTCCCGCGGCTGGGGCTGGAGCGACCGGTGGCCACTCCCGGCCTGACGCAGAAGAAGAGGTGGCTGGTCCAGAGCTCGACCCCGCTCCCAGGCAAGCCTCTCGCGACGCGAGCGACGCGACTCGGTCCGGTCGCGGTGATCCCGACGGTCGCAGACCCGCCGAAGGGCAAGGTGATCCACGGCTCCTCGAGGGCCTTTCCTCACCATGAGGTCGACCTGATGCGCGACACGATCGTCGAGCTCTGCTTCGTCCCGCGGGAGATCGGCGAGGATCGCGGGCGGAGGCGGTGATCCGCGAGAGGTGATCCGCGAGAGGTGATCCGCGAGAGGGGCGGGAGGTGATCCGCGAGAGGGGCGGGAGGGCCTAGAGGTCGGCGAAGGTGACGCCGTTCGAGCCGCGCTGGAAGACGTTGATGCGGCCGCACTGCGCGAAGTGGTTCTTCGAGATGTAGGGCGTCCCCTGCTGCGCGACGTCGCCCTCCCAGCCCGGGCCGTTCGAGATGAACGACTTCAGCTCGAACCAGCCGTTCGCGGTGCGCGAGCAGTCCATGTCCACGTCGAGGAGCCAGTAGTGCTGGCCGTACTTGTTGAGCGGCGTCACGCCGTAGCCGTCGACGGCCACCGTCCGCTGCTGCCCCCAGGAGGCGGGCCAGACGTCCGTCGTCCAGTCGAGCGGCGAGCCCTGCGCCACCGCGGGCTGGTCGGGCTGCGCGCCGTACCAGTCGAGGTGCGTGTCGCCGACCTTCCAGGGGTTGGTGGTGGCGTTCTTCAGGTTGCGGTGCGCGATGGGGATCGCGCACTCGAGGTTGGTCGTGGTGCAGGTCCGCTTCAGCGCGGTGGCCGCGTAGCCGTGATCGATGCCGCCGCGGATGAACATGTCCTGCCCGGTCTGCGTCTGGCCGTAGATCAGCACCACCGTGCGCTTCACGTTGCTGGTCGCCTGTACGTTGAAGTTGACCGCGGTGCGGTTGAGCGCGGCGTCGTACACGTTCACGACGCCGGTCGTCGCGGTCGTGACGCCGACGTTGATCGCGATCTGGTTGAAGCCCGAGCGGATGATCGGCCCGACGCGCTGACCGCCGAGGGAGACCTCCACCTTGCGGGTGTCGCTGTCGACGGCGAGCGCCAGCTTGAGCACGCCGTTCGCAAGGCTCGCGCTCTGAACCTGCACCGGCGGCGGCGCGAGGTCGGTGAGCTTGGCGCCGCCGTAGGACTGCTGCGCGAGCGTCCCGGCGAAGTCCTTGCGCACCTCGTCGACCTGGCGGCCGACCACGCGGATGTAGCGCGTGTCGATCTGGCCCTGCCCGTCCGCCGCGAGGAGCTTCAGGTACTCCACCGAGAGCGGGTCCCAGCCCATGATCAGCGACTCGATGGTGTCCACCGCCACCGGGTC
>JAKLHH010001046.1 GCA_022710245.1 Myxococcota bacterium | reverse complement strand
GGAAGCGGTTGATCTTCTCGCGTAGCTCGTTGGCCTGCTCCGCGAGCTGCTCGTAGGTCAGATCGTCGATGTTGCGCTCGAGCTGCTCGACGGCGTCGGGCGCGTGGGGCGGGGCGGCGTCCGGCGCGCGGGGCGCCGCAGCGCGGGGGGTCGTCTCGACGGTGGTGCTCATCTCGGGCTCCTCGTCTCAGCCTTGCTGCAGGTCGCGGTGGATGCGCCGCCGGACCAGGTACTCGTCCTCCTCGAGCCAGCGCCGGCCGAGCTCGCCGAGGGCGAGCTGCTCGCTGGCGTAGCCGAGGATCAGCGCCTCCATGAACTGGATCACGGAGAGGCAGAAGTGGCTGTTCGTGTTGTATGCGTCGGTGATCTGCGGGAGCTGGTCACCCAGCTTGGCCAGGCCGCCGAGGGCGTACTGCTGCGGCATGTGGCTCAGCGCGACCGCCATCGCCCGCGTCACCTTGAGGCGGTCGGGGATGAGGAGCGTCTTGGACGCGAGCAGCGTGTCGCCCTCGCGGAACGTCGCGCGCGCCTGCTCCACCTGCCCCAGCCCGGCCAGGCCCGCGGCGAGCTGCAACCTCGCCACGGTGGCGTCCGCGCCGCTGCCGGCGAGGAGCTCCGAGGCCAGGCGCAGCAGCGCCGAGGCCTCCTCGAGCAGGCCCACGCGCCGCAGGCTGCGCAGGCACTGTCCCAGCGTGGAGGCCACCTCGGCCACGTGCTCCTGGCCAAGCGCGCCGAGGATGCCGCCGAGCCTCGTGACCAGCTCCTTGACCAGCTCGCCGCGGCCGAAGAAGCCGGCGAGCATCAGCGCCTCCTGCAGCAGCATGCAGCGGCGCACCGGGGGCACGTCCTCGACGTGACCCACCAGCGTCTGCAGGTGCGGCACCGACTCCGCCTCGGAGAGCAGGGGGAAGAAGTCCATCACGCCGTCGAAGAGGCGGTCGCGCTCCTCGACCGGGGTCGAGGCGGCGAGCGCCTTCGCCATCACCGCGGCCACCGCGCGCCCGAGCTCGGCGAGGTCGGTCATCCCCCGCATCGGCGCGAACTCCTCGCCGCGCGGATCCGACTTCGCCTGCTGGAAGCCGGCGACGGGATCCAGGTGCTCCTGTGGCTCGAGGATCACCGAGACCTGCCGCAGACGGTCGATCTTGTAGCGGATGAAGCGCTCGAGGCCGTTGAGGCGCGCCGCGAGCTCCGAGGGGAGCGGCGTCTCCAGCGGCTGCCCGGCGATCGCCTGCTCGACGCGCGCCTGGTAGGCGGCGACGAGGAAGCCGTGGATGGGGTCGGCCGGCTTCAGCCCTGGCGTCGCCTCCGCGACCAGCTCGCGGGCGCGCGAGGCGCCCCCGAGCCGCGCGAACCCGTGCGCGAAGAGCAGCAGCACGTAGGCCCGCGTCAGCTCCTCGGGCGCCTCCACCGGCGAGCGCTTGCGGCGGCCGGCGCGGAAGCGCTCGAGCAGCCGCTCGAGCTCCGCCGTGAGCTGGGTGACCGCCACCGCGTCGGCTGCGCCGCCCCCGCAGAAGCGGAGGAAGGTGGGCACGTCGTGCTCGATGGAGAGGCCGCGATAGAGCCGGGAGAAGATCCGATCCCGCGCGCGCGCGAGCTGCAGCGCGTCGCCGCCCACCCAGCGCGAGAGCGCGAGGTGCGCGAGCCAGGCGGAGCGGACGTCGAGGCGCGTGTCGTGCCGCTCGAGCCAGACCTGCAGCCGCGCCGTCCCGCCCTCGGGGGCTGCGGCGCCGGCCCGCTGCCGCCGCACCAGCCGGCTCACGACCGCTCGCAGCTGGTCCGGGCTGGCGTCGTCCCGGTCGATCACCTGCTCCACCGCGGCCTCGCCGCCGGCGATCCCGAGCTCGGTCGCCGCCCACTCCGCCGCCAGCCCCGCCTCCTCCTCGGGCGCCGCCTCCCAGATCACGCGCGTCCAGCAGAGCCCCGCCTCGCGCGCACGACGGAGCTGGCCGTTGAGCCGCGCGAGGCGCAGCCAGAGCCGCGCGCGCTCCGGGTCGTCCGCGGGGCTGGTCGACTCGATGAACTCCCGCTCGAGGAGGCCGAGCGCCTCCTCGGCGGCAGAGACTGCCTGCGGGGCGAGGACCGGCAGCCCCTCGGCCTCGGCGTAGGTCGCCTCCTCCTCGGCTGCCGCGATCGGCGCGAAGGTGGTGGGCTGGTAGGTCGGCTCGGGCTCCGCGGCCTCCTCGCGCTCGCGCCGGCGTCCGCGCTTCTCGCGCGGCGCCCGCTCCTCCTCGGGCGCGGGCGGCTCCTCGGCCCACTCCACGCCCACCGACTCGAAGGCCTCGACGTCGAAGCTCACCGCGCGCACCCAGGGCAGGAGCGCGTCAGCGCGGGAGTGGATCAGGTACTCGACCCACTCCTCGAGCGGCGAGAACGAGGTGTCGGCCAGGCGGTGCAGCGCGAAGCCGCCCGCCTCGGGGCGAGGCTCGAGCCAGGTGAGCTCCTCGGGCGTCGGGACGAGGAGGCCGCGCAACGTCTCGCGGCGCAGCGGCGGCTCCAGCACCGCGTCGTGCGGGAGGAAGAGGTTGCCGAGCTCGAGCCAGGGGGCGTAGGCCTCGCCGGGGAGCTCGAGGACCGGCGGGCTGCCGCGCCCCGCGCGGGCACGGAGCACGATCAGCGGGCGTGCTGGATCGCCGCAGGCCGCGAAGAGAAGGCGACCAGCCTCGGGCTCGGGGAGCTCCTGCACCAGGCGGTCCATCACCCGCAGCGTGTCGACGTCCCCCTCGGGGCGCAGCACCCAGAGCGAGGGGACGGCCGAGCGCGCGCGCCGCAGCATGCGCAGCCGCACCTGCATCCGCTCGGCGGGCGGCCTGGCCAGGTGGCGCTCGGGATCGCCGGGGAGCTGGAGGTCGAGGATCCCGTAGAGGCTGGTCCAGGGGCCGGCCGGGGCCAGCCGCCAGCGGCCCTCCCCGTCGATGAGCAGCAGCTCGCCGGCGGGGGGCTGCGCGGACGCGACGAGCGGGTGGGAGAAGCCGAGCTCGGTCCAGATCCGCTCCTGGCCGAGCGGCGTCGGTGCGAAGGCGCGCGGCCCCCCCGCGGCGCGATCGAGCGCGCGAGAGAGCGTGTAGTAGGGCGGCGACTGCACCCTGAGCAGCGCGGCGTCCTCCCCGTCGGGGAAGCAGAGCTCCTGCCGGTCGCAGCCGAGCCGGAGGAGCTCGGCCGCGAGGCCGAGCACCGAGCCGCCCTCGGGCGGCACCGCGAAGAGCACGAGCCCGAAGGCGAGCTCCTCCTCGCGCTGGCGCGCGGGCGAGAGCGCCTCGGCCCAGCAGCGAACCTCGCGCAGACCGCGCTGCCCGTTCGCCTCGGCGACCTCCACCCCGGCGCGCTTCAGCGCGCGCAGCACGTCGCGGCCCAGCGCGGCCGAGGGCTCGATCACCACCTGCCCGTCGTCCTCCCGCCGCGCGCGGGCAGGGGCTGCCTGGGCGGCGGCCGGGACCAGCCCCGACGTGAGCGCGAGCAGCAGCGCCTCCTCGCTGGAAAAGATCAGGCGGCTCA
>JAKLHH010001045.1 GCA_022710245.1 Myxococcota bacterium | reverse complement strand
TCCGCGGGCGGGGCCTCAGCCTCGATCGGATCGCCGTCGCGGTGATCCTCGCTGGCGCCCTCGGCAACCTGACGGACCGCCTCTTCCGCGGCTACGTGGTGGACTTCATCCACGTGCACCGCTGGCCCATCTTCAATGTGGCTGACATCTGCATCAGCGTCGGGGTGGGGCTCTACCTGCTGCACGAGCTCCGGCGGCGCAGGACGCCGCCCGAGGCGACCGCGGGGTGATCCCCTCGCCGGCAACGCCTGCGATCGTGTTGCGATCGCGCGACGCGTTCCCGCGATCGATGCGTTGACCTCCCCGAGCGCCCCCTCCTATGCTCGAGGCTCACCCGCAAGGAGCCCGCCATGACCGCTCGCGCCCGCCTCACGTCGATCCTCGTCCTCGCGCCCGCGCTCCTCCTCGGCGGCGGCCTCGCCGCGGCGCCCAACCCGCCACCGCCGCTGCCCGCCGCGCTCGCCGGCTGCAAGGCGGGCAAGGGCCCCGCCTGCCTCGCCGCCGGGCTCCACTACCTGAACGGCACCGGCGGCGCCGCCAAGGACCCGGCCAAGGCGCTCGAGCACTACCTCAAGGCCTGCGACCTCAAGGTCGGCGAGGGCTGCGGCTACGCGGGCACCATGGTCCTCCTCGGCGAGGGCGCGGCGCGGGACGAGAAGCGCAGCCGCGCGCTGCGCGAGAAGGCCTGCGCGCTCCGGCACGGCGCCTCCTGCAACGACCTCGGCAGCGCCTGGGCGGAGAGCAAGGGCGGAGCCGACCGCAAGGACCTCGCGCGCGCGCGCGGCTACTACGAGAAGGCCTGCGTCCTCGGCGACGGGCTCGGCTGCTTCAACCTCGGCAACGTCTACCGCCTGGGCGAGGGGGTGCGGCCGGACCCGAAGCGGATGGTGACCCACTTCAGCCGCGCCTGCGAGCTGGGGGCCGCCAAGGGGTGCACCGAGCTCGCCATCGTCCACTACGAGGGCAAGGTGGTGAAGAAGGACGTCGAGCGCGCCATCAGCCTGCTCGACCGCGCCTGCAAGCTCGGCAGCGAGGTGGGCTGCAAGAACCTGCAGCTGCTCCGCCAGCGTCGCTGAGCGCGCGCGCCGATCCGGCGGGCGGGGGCGACCCTGGCGCCGAGCGCGGCCTGCACGCGCGGGCTGTGCCATACTCTCCCTCATGCTCACCCAACCGATCGAGGCCCTCACCACCGAGAAGCGACGCTGGCTCCTCGCCGGCTGCGGCGGGGGCTACGACGTCTTCGGCGCGGTCCCGCTGCTGATCGAGCTCCTCGCGCTCGGCCACGAGGTGCAGCTCGCCAGCCTCTCCTTCTGCTACCTGAACGGCCTCGCCGGCGCCCGCCAGCACCCGCGCGTGCCGAACCTCTACGAGGTCCCGGCGAGCGCGGCCACCGAGGGCGCCTACTGCCCCGAGGCCTGGCTCGCGCGCTGGCTCGGCGCCGAGCTCGGCCGCGAGCAGTCGATCTGGGCCTTCGACAAGACCGGCGCGCGGCCGCTGGCGGCGGCCTACCGCCACCTGGTCGAGGAGCACCAGATCGACGCCGTGCTGCTCGTCGACGGCGGCATCGACGCGCTCCTGCGCGGGGACGAGTCGTCCCTCGGCACGCCCGCCGAGGACCTCGCCTCGCTGGCGGCCGTCTCCCGGCTCGAGGTGCCGGTGAAGGTGCTCGCCTGCCTGGGCCTCGGCGCGGAGATCCGCGACGGCATCTGCCACGAGCAGGTCTTCGACCGCATCGCCGAGCTGACCCGGGCCGGCGGCTTCCTCGGCAGCGGGGCGCTGCTGCCGCAGACCCGCTGCGGGCGCCTCTACACCGACGCGGTCAGCTTCGCCTTCGCGCACCAGCAGCAGCAGCGCCGCAGCCACATCCACAAGCTGGTCTCCGCCTCGGCGCGCGGAGAGTACGGCAGCCAGGGGCCCGACGTCTGGCTCTCGCCGCTCCTCAGCCTGGTCTGGTTCTTCGCGCTCGACGAGGTCGCCCGCAGCCACCGCTTCCTCGCGGGCCTGCACGAGACCGAGACGATCTGGGACGTGCACACGCGGATCGAGGCAGCGCGGCGCGAGCTCGCGGTGCGGCCCCGGAGCTCGATCCCCATCTGAGCGTGCGTCGTCCTCCGGGGTGGGTCCTCAGCTGATCAGCTCCAGCTGATCAGCTCCCTCCAGGCGGCCTGAAGCGCAGCGCCGGGACCAGGCGACCGAGCCAGGCGAGCGCGCCGTGCTCGTTCATCGGCGTACTCCGGGTAGCGGCCGAGGTGCCGCTCCTCGGTGCGCGCCCGCGCGAAGTAGATCAGGTTGACGAGGAGCAGGCGCAGCGAGTTGCGCACGGCGGCCTGCCAGCCCTGCGAGGAGACCACCGGCACGGCGATCAGCCACCAGCTCAGGTTCTTGCAGACGTAGGCCGGGTGCTTGCACAGGCGGTAGGGCCCGCTCGAGAGGAGCCCGCGGTAGGTGAGGTTCGAGAAGCGGGTCCCGAAGTAGATGGTGCTGAGCACGTAGACGGCGAGGAGCGCGAGGATCACGCTGCCCCAGACGGTGTAGAGCATCGGGTGGCCGCCGAGGAGCGTGCCCCAGGCGTCGGCGTCGTCGTAGTCGAAGTAGGCGGGCCGCAGCATGCCCCAGAAGGGCGTGTAGCAGACCAGCGTCACCGCCCAGCCGAGCAGGGTCGGCTCGCTGGAGCGGATCTGCGCGTCGATCAGGCGCGAGGTGAGCGCGTAGCCGACCATGGCGTAGAGCAGGTCGACGGTGAAGAGCCCGTCGTGCAGGAGGTCGAAGGCCTGGCGGAAGCAGGTCACCTCGTGGGAGGCGCCGAGCTGGTGGAGGAAGCTCTGCAGCCCCATCATGAACATCACCGGCAGGAAGTACGCCTTCACCAGCCAGGCGAGCGCGTGCCGGCCGAGCGCGCCGGGGCGCACCGCGGCGCGCCGCCCGAGGAGCAGGCTGCCGAGCTGGTAGTACTCGTCCTCGGGCTCGACCTGGAAGGCGTCGACGAGCGCGAGGTAGGGGAGGACCAGCGCGAGCACGAGCGGCCAGACCAGCCGCAGCGCGTGGAAGAAGGGCGCGTAGAAGCCGCCGCGGTACTCGGGCAGGGTCCAGTAGGCGAGCGCGCAGCAGGCGAGGGTCGCGACCAGCCCGAGGAGCTTCACGGCGACCCGGCGCGGGTGCAGCGGGTGGCGCCCGGCGAAGGCGAGGCCGGTCGTCGGGCGGCGGTGGACGCGGAGCAGGACCAGATCGAGGAGCACCATCGGCGCGACGGCGGCGCCGAGGCAGAGGAGCAGCGCGCGCACCGCGTCGGTGGTGTCGATGACGCCGCTCCGGCAGAAGAGGATCATGCTGGCGAAGGTCGCCAGCGCGGTGAGGTTGACGAGGAGGCTCGTGCTGGTGGGCGGCGGCCCGCTCATCGGGGTGACAGCCATGCCCGGCAACAATAGCCCAGCGCGCGCCGAGGGAGAAGCGGCCGCTCTCCCCGGGCGCGCGCCGAGGGAGAAGCGGCCGCTCGCGCG
>JAKLHH010001044.1 GCA_022710245.1 Myxococcota bacterium | reverse complement strand
ACCGGCGTCGGCTCCGGGTGGCCGAAGGCCTCCACGTGCGCCTCGTTGAGCATCCCCATCACCTTGAGGTTCACCTCGCCGCAGCGGAGCGCCGCGCCGAAGAGCTGCTCGACGGTGGGCTCGCGCGTGAGGAGGTCGAGGCTCTCGAAGAGGTGCTCGTGCACACCGCGGTCGACGCGGCCGAGGACGCGGGCGTGCTCCGCGTAGGCGGCCATGCCCTTCAACCCGTAAGTGACGAGCTCCTGCAGGCCGGCGAGGTCGCGGCCGTGGCGCTCGATCCGCGCGAGGAGCGAGGCCTGCGCGGCCTGCTCGACCAGCCCCTCGCTGGTCGGCGCCGGCTGGAAGGTCGCCGGCCCGCCCGGGGCCTCTGGCTGCTGCCCGCGCTCGGCGCAGGCGCGCTGGTAGAGGGCGCGCGCCTCTTCGACGGCGCGGCCGAGGTCGCGGACCACCTGCTCGACGCGGGCGGGGTCGAAGCTCACGTTGGTGACGCTGGTGAAGAGCCCCTGGATCACCGCCGTCCCGAGGCGCGGCTCGTGGGCCCCCAGCTGCGCCGCGCGGTGCGCCCACATGGCGACGCCCTTGGCGGCGTGCACGACGAGGTCCTGCAGCACCGAGGTGCGGGCGTCCTTGCCGCAGTTCCCCACGGTCGTGCAGCCCTGGCCCTTGATCGTCTGCTCACACTGATAGCAATAGCTGTTCATGCAGCCTCCTCGACCGTAGCGGTCTGGCTCTTGCCCCCCCGCGGTTGTCAGTCGCTCGCCCTGAGGGCGAAGTCAGCTTCAGGCGCGGAGCACCCGGCGGGTGATCCCGCCGCGGATGCCCGCGATGTGCTCCTCGAGAGGGAAGGTCATCCCCGGCGCGCTCGCGGCGGCGAGCGCCACCTCGGTGATGCCGCGGCAGCAGGGGACCTCCATCCGCACCACGGTGAGGCGGCGCGGCTTCGCCTGCTGCACCATGAGCGCGAGCTTCTCGGCGTAGAGGCCGAGGTCGTCGAGCTTGGGGCAGCCGACCACCACGGCGCGGCCGTCGAGGTAGCGCGCGTGGAAGTCCGGCACGGTGAACGGCACGCAGTCCGCGCAGACAACGAGGTCGGCGCCCGCGAGGAACGGCGCGTGCGGCGGCACCAGCATCAGCTGCACCGGCCAGTGCGCGAGCTGCGAGGGCGGCGGCTGGTCGTCGGCGCTGGCCGCAGCGACCTCTGATCGCGCGGGGCCCGCTGCCGCTGCCGGTGCGAAGCTGCGCAGGGCCGAGCCGGGACAGCCGCCCGCGGCGTGGTGGGCCTGGGCCTGCGCTTGCGGCGCGGCCACGGGCGCCTGCGCAGCGGCCACGTGACGGGCGACCTCGGCCTCGTCGAAGCTCTCGGCCTCGCGCTCCACGATGGTGATCGCGCCCTGCGGGCACTCGCCGAGGCAGGCGCCCAGCCCGTCGCAGTAGCTGTCCTTCACCAGCCGCGCCTTGCCGTCAACGATCTTGAGCGCGCCCTCGTGGCACGCGCTCACGCACTGCGCGCACCCGTCGCACTTGCTCTCGTCGATCTCGATGATCTTCCGTGTCGCTCGCATGGTCTCTCCGCAGGGCGCCGGCCACGTCCGCGAGCCGCGTGGCCGCGAAGCGCGCCCGGAAGGCCTCGTTGGTGGTGGCGATGAAGTCGCCGAGCACGCAGTCGCCGTTGCAGTGGGGCTTGCCCAGCAGGCAGCTCCGCGGCCGCAGCTCACCCTCGATGGCCTCGTAGATCTCCAGCAGGCGCAGCTCCCCGGGATCACGCGCGAGCCGGAAGCCGCCGCGCGGGCCGCGGGTCGACTCCACCAGTCCCGCGCGGGTCAGGCCGTGCAGCACCTTGGCCAGGTGATCCTCGGAGGCGCCGAGGAAGCTCGCCATCTCCCGTACCCGGAGCGTCTCCTCGGGCGCGCCCGCCATCATGATCATCGCGTGCAGCCCCAGGTTCGCCGCCTCTGAGATGTGGATGATGCCGGTCATCGCGCCGCCGTTGCCGAATTGATGCACATCAATACATCAATAGGCGGGGACTGTCAACCCTCCGCCGGGTTCTTTTTCGCGAGTCGGCTAAACTCGACCGGCATGGACGAGCGGACCCGCACCCACCACAGCAAGTTCCTCAGCCTCGTGCTCAGGCACCAGCCGCGGCTGATCGGGATCCAGCTCGACGCCCAGGGCTGGACGCCGATCGACGAGCTCCTCGCGCGCTGCGCGCTCAAGGGCCACGCGCTGACGCGGGAGATGCTGGAGGAGCTCGTCGCGACCAGCCCCAAGCGCCGCTTCGCGATCAGCGAGGACGGCGCCCGCGTCCGCGCCAGCCAGGGCCACTCGGTCGAGGTGGAGCTCGGCTACGAGCCCGCGGTCCCGCCCGAGGTCCTCTTCCATGGCACGGTAGAGGCGGTGCTCCCGGAGATCCGCGCGCAGGGGCTGCTGAAGATGGCGCGGCACCACGTCCACCTCTCGGCGGACGAGGCCACCGCGCGCGCCGTCGGCGGTCGTCGCGGCAGGCCCGTGATCCTGCGCGTCCGCGCCGGCGAGATGCAGCGGCAGGGGCACGTCTTCTACCTCTCGGCGAACGGCGTCTGGCTGACCGACCAGGTGCCACCGGAGTTCCTCGAGCTGCCGGAGCCCGGCTGAGCGGGAGCGTCGAGCACCCGCGGCGCATCCTGGAGAGGCTGGCCTGACTCAGGCGACGGTCACCGTCACCGCGCTGCCGTCGACGACCGCGGGGTAGCTGCGCAGCGCCTGCGTCGCCGGACCCTGGGTCACCTGGCCGGTGAGGTCGTAGCGCGACCCGTGGCAGGGGCAGGAGATCCCGCTCCCCGCGTAGTTGACGGTGCAGCCCTGGTGCGTGCAGACCGCCGTCAGCGCCACCACGGTCGTGGCGTCCTTGCGCAGCACCACCAGCGGGTTGCCGCCCTGCACCTCGACCACCACGCCGCCCCCCGGGCTGGCGAGCGCGGGGAACTGGCTGAGCGGCAGCGTCACCTTGCCACCGACGACGGAGACCGTGCCGTTCGTGTTCGAGCTGTCGCCGCAGCGGATCAGCGCCGCCGAGGCGCCGATCGCGGCCAGGGTGAGCATGAAGTCGCGTCGCTCGATGCCTTCGCCGATCGCTGCCATGAGGTCTCCTCGACAGGTCGCAAGTGGATGCACCAAGTGTGGCTCGCCGGGGTGCGCCCGCCACTCGCAGCGCCCGGTCCGCTGCCCGGCGGGACTTTGCGCTGGCCGCCCCCGCAGAGGCCGCCTACCATGCGAGCGATGCTGCACCTCTCGCTCGGCCTCTGGAACGGCTGGCTCCTCTGCGTCCCGCTCATCCTGGCCGGGGGCGTGGTCACCGGCCTGCGCAGCGACGTCGCGCGCCGCATGGCGGACACCAGCGGCTACACGCGCCGCGAGCGGGCCATCGCCGCCGTCGCCTCGCTCCTCCCCTACCCGATGATGATCCTCAGCGTCTGGTCGCCCCTCACGCGGAGCCCCGCGCTCCTCGGCGCCGGCCTCGC
>JAKLHH010001043.1 GCA_022710245.1 Myxococcota bacterium | reverse complement strand
CCGGCTCCTCCTTCGCAGCAGCCCCAGCTCTCCGCGGTGGAGAGCCTCTGGCGGCGCTCGCTGGGGGAGTTCGAGCCGGGCGGCGAGGCCCGCCTCGCCGGCGGTCACCGGCTGCTGGTGTTCCACCGCGTGCGACCGCGGTAGGACCCGCCAGAGCATGTTTTACTGTAAAACTTAGATAAACACGTTTTGCTCGAATTGAAGGTTTAGCGGCACGAGGGCGCTCCGCGGCGCGCAGGCACCTGCACGTGGCGCCGACGTGCGTGGCCCGCGGGCAGCGGGGCGAGGACCGCACCTCGCGCCAGGCGAGAGGAGTCTCCGGCCTCGCCTGCCCGTTCCCCCCCAGCTCCACGCGAGCGGTCCACCTGAGAGCACTGCCCGGTGCACGCTCCACCTGCGCGGCACTGCCCGGTGCACGCTCCACCTGCGCGGCACTGCCCGGTGCACGCTCCACCTGCGCGAGCACTGCCCGGTGCACACTGGACCTGCGCGAGCACTGCCCGGTGCGCACTGGACCTGCGCGAGCACTGCCCGGTGCACACTGGACCTGCGCGAGCACTGCCCGCCACCTCGGCGTGCACGCTCCACCCGCGCGAGCTAAGATACCCGCCATGCGCGCCTCACACGTGTGGCTCCTCGCTCCCGGTATGATGCTGCTCCTCTGCTGTGGACCGAGGGGCGGGGGGGGCCCGCCGGCCGAGCCAAGCACCTCCATGATGCGCGGGGACCCGAACGAGAGCGGCAGCCGCAAGGCCTCCGCGAACCGCCCGCAGCCCTGGGACCCGAACGCGAACCCGCTCGAGGAGGACCGCTTCCGTATCGGTGAGGAGATGGCCCGGCGGCGCTCCGAGCACGCCTCCTCCCACAGCCGCGGCGCCCTGACCATGGAGAGCTTCTCGCATCCCGCCTGCGGGGCGCTCTCCCTCGAGGAGCGGCGGGACTGCCCCCTGCTCTCTGTCGCCTGGTCGCGGTCACGGGAGGTGCCGGGCGGGATCGAGCTGGAGACCTTTCAGCGGGGGGTCGACGCCTCCCGGCTGCGCTGGCGCTTCCTCTGCCACCTGGCCTACGCCAGGACCCGGGGGGCTGACGATGGGTGCCCGCTCGAGGTCCGCGGAGTGGGGGTGTCGACCGTGCAGGCGGGTCAGATCGTGCGGGTTCGGATCGTGAGCGATGATGCCTCGCAGGTCTCGGAGCTGCGTCGTCGCATCAAGCGCCTGGTCCCATGACTCGCCGTTCGACCCACCACCTCCCCTGCTCGCGCGCTCTCGGAGCCACCTCGCTGCCTCCGGCGCCTGCGCCCATGAGCGGCGGCTGTCACGCCCACGTCCCGGCCCACCACCACGTCCCCTGCTCGCGCGCTCTCGGAGCCGCCTCGCCGTCTCCAGCGCCAAGGCCCATGAGCCGCTGTCCCGCCCACGTCCCGGCCCACCACGTCCCCTGCTCGCGCGCTCCGGTCTATTGCCGGGCGACGGAGGTCACGCTGATGAAGAGTCTCGCCGCCGGGCTGCCCCGGCCCGCAGCTGCCCGTTCACGAGCGCTGGTCGGCGCGCTCGCCCTGCTCGCCCTCGCGCTCGGCCCGGGTGCCGGCTGCCGCAAGCAGAAGACCCCCGAGCACGTGGTCCAGCTCCAGCACCAGGAGCAGGAGGAGGTGGCCAGACGCGCGGCCCAGGCGCGGGCGCGCCCTGATCTCGGGGTGGATGAGCGCTCGGGCTGGCCGCTTCCGGTGCAGGAGGCCTACCTCGCGCTCCGTCGCGCCAGCTTCCACGAGACCCCGCGGGCCTCGCAGCTCCTGGCCTACTTCGGTCAGCAGGCCGTCCCCGCGCTGCGGGAGATCGCCCGAGGCAAGGACCTCACGAAGGAGAAGCGCGCCGCGGCTTCCTTCCTGCTCGTGGAGGTGAACCTCGCCCGCCCTGCGGAGCTCTCCAAGCTGGCGCGCGAGGCGTCCCTCCCGCTGGTGCAGAGGGCGGCGATCGAGGCGCTCCTCCGCATCGGGAACGTCCAGACCAAGGCCGTCATCGCCAGCCTGAGGGGCGAGCAAGGCTCCGAGAGCGGCGAGCTGCTCCCCTTCCTCGAGCAAGCGGCGCGGCGCACGCGGCCCTGGGGCTATGCCGACGAGCAGCTCCTCGTCCTCGATCGCATCCTCCAGGCGCGCACGCCGGTCGAGGTTCAGGTTGCGCTCGGCTGGGTGCAGGACCTCTCGCTCGACCGGGGTCTCACGGTGCTGGCAGGCTCTCCGGCCGTGCCTCCTCCCCTCCAGGTCGCCATCGCTGCCCGCGTGGTGGCCGTGGCCGGCAAGGCTCGCGCGCTCCCGCGACTGCTGGAGCCGGAGCGCCCTCCCCTCCTGCGCCAGGCCGCGGCCACGGCGATGATGACCAGCAAGGACCCCGCCGCGCGCCACGCCCTGGAGCGAGTCGCCGCCTCTCGCAAGGACCCGATGGCCCCCTGGCTGAAGGCCCAGCTCGGCAAGAAGTGAGGGACGGTGAGAGGGAGGCAACCACATCTGGTGGCGCCATGAGCTCGTCACTCCATCATCTGGTGGACCAGTGCGCTTCCGTCTTCGGACTGGAGCTCGGGGAGAGGACCGAGCGCCTGGTCTCGTACCTGCTCCTGCTCGAGCGCTGGGGGGGCCGGCTCAACCTCACCTCGACGCCCGATCCGATTGCCATCATCGAGCGGCACCTCCCCGACGCGTTCGCGCTGGTCGCGGAGGTGGCGCGCCGGGAGCCGCGTCGCTGGATGGACCTCGGCAGCGGCGGCGGGCTCCCCGGGCTCCCGTTTGCGATCGCCCTGCCCTCCTGGCCGGGCACCCTGGTAGAGGCAAACCGACGCAAGTGCACCTTCCTGCGGACGGTGGTGAGCGAGCTCGGTCTGCCGGTCCGGGTGGAGGAGCGGCGGGCAGAGGCGCCTGCTCGCGATGGGCGCGAGCTGGAGGTGGTCGAGCTCGTCCTCTCGCGCGCCACCTGGTCCCCCGACGAGTGGCTCGCCCGCGGAGCAGCCCTCCTGGCCGCCGGCGGAGAGCTCGCGCTCTTCCTCGCTCGCGAGGACTCGCTCCCCGCGACGCCTGCGACGCTGATCGAGACCAGGCGGTGCGACTACCAGCTGAGCGACGGTACCCCCCGACTCCTCGTGCTCTACCAGCGCACCCTCTGAGCTCGGCTTCGATTCCATCCGGCTGGACCGTTTCACGTGAAACACCCGCCAGGGCGAGCTCAGCGTTCCAGAAGACGCGCGCAGGCCGTTTCACGTGAAACACCCGCGAGGGGCGAGCTCAGCGTTCAGGAGACGCGCGCTGGCTGTTTCACGTGAAACACTCGAGCAGCTTCATCGGCGGGTGCCTTGAGCCGAGCACGCCTGCGCCTCCACCGCTCCGCTTCCACGGCTCCTCGCCCCCTCAACACTCCGCGCCTGCCCCTGCCCCTGCCCCTCTGCCGCTCCGCTCCCAAGCCTCCTCCTCGCCCCCGCCCCGTCAAGCCCCGGGGCCTGCCCCGCCTCACCGCGAGAGC
>JAKLHH010001042.1 GCA_022710245.1 Myxococcota bacterium | reverse complement strand
GGCAGGCGGCGGCGGGACGATCGCGCCCCCGGGGGCCGGGGCCGACGAGGGCCCCCCGGCTCGCGACGGCGGGGCGGCGGGGGCCGGGCGCCCTGGCGCGGCGGTGGCCGGCTCCGGTCGCACCCGCACGCGCTCGACCACGGCCCCGATCGGCGCCGCCACCCGAGGCGCGGGCTCCTCGGGACGGCGTTCCCCCGGAGGCAGCAGCAGCGCGAGGATCCGCTTCGCCAGCGTCTTCGGGCTGAAGGGCTTCGTCTGCAGCTCGACGCGGAGGTCGCGCTCCAGCCGCGCCTGGCTCTGGCGATCGCGGAAGACCGCGGAGATGACGAGGATCGGCACGTCCCAGCCGTCGGTCCGGCCGCGGATCGTCTCCACCACCTTGAAGCCATCGACCTTCGGCATCAGGAGGTCCGTGATGACCAGGTCCGGCCGCTGGCGAGCGAAGGCGGCCAGGCCCTCCTCGCCGTCGGTGGCGAGCTCGACCTTGAGCTCCAGGTAGCGCAGGGAGACGTCCCGCGTGAGCACCCGCTCGATCAGCGCACGGGTCGACGGGTCGTCCTCGATGACGAGGACCCTGGGCGGCGTGTTCACACCCGATTGATAACAGATTTCGGGTGGCGATGCACCCGCTGGCGCTGGTGGCCGCGGTTCCTCCCGAAAGACCAGTGACGGCGCGCAGCGCGGAGCGTCGGCTGGCTCAGATCGCGATCCGCGCGACGGGCCGCAGCTGCAGGTCGGGCACCAGCTCGCCGTAGGAGAGGACGGGGAGCTCGGGGAAGTCCACCTCGAGCAGGCGGCGCACATAGCGGCGCACCGGCGCCGCGGTCACCACCGCCGGGAGCGGCTCGTCGGGCGGCAGCAGCTCGACCTGGCGGCGGACGGCCTCCACGATGTCACGCGACAGGTCGGGCTCGATGGCGAGGTAGCTGCCGCGCTCGGTGCGCTGGATGGAGTCTCGCACCGCCTCCTCGATCGCGGGGTCGAGGAGGTAGGCATGGAGGACGCGCGCCTCGCTCGCGTAGCGATAGCTGATCGCCCGGCGGAGCGCGCCGCGGACGTGCTCGGTGAGCAGGAGCGGGTCCTTCTCGACCGGGCCCCACTCCGAGAGCGCCTGCAGCACGGCGCGCAGGTCGCGGATCGAGATCCCCTCCTCGACCAGGCGGCGCAGCACCTCGGCCAGGGTGGGCAGGGAGACCGCGCGCGGC
Organism: Myxococcota bacterium; assembly: GCA_022710245.1. The sequence goes on along the minus strand of JAKLHH010001042.1, from coordinate 2,303 downwards.
ACCACCTCGTGGACGAGCGCCGGGTGGGTGCGCTCGAGGGCGTCGAGGAGCTCCTGCGCCTCCTGGATGCCGAGGAGCTCGGAGGCGTGCGCGCGGAGCACGCGCCCGAGGTGCAGCGCGACCTGGGTCGCCGTGTCGACGAGCTCCAGCCCGGCCGCCCTCGCCGCCTCCTCGGCTCCGGGCGCGAGCTCGTGGCAAGGGCCGGCCACGCCGGGGAGCGCGCGCGGCGTGGCGGCGAGCCCCGCCGCGGCGAGCGCGCCGGGGCTGGCGAGCGCGAGCGGTCCGGCCGCGACCTCGCCCTGCTCCAGCGGGACCTCGCCGAGCAGGAGGCGGTAGCCGCGCGGGGCGAGCGCCCGCAGCGCTCGCACCTGCACGCCCGGCAGGACGACGCCGAGCTCGGCGTGGAGGAGCTCGCGCAGGCCCGGGATCAGCTCGCCGAGGAAGCGACCGTCGCCGCGGCCGTCGAGGAGCGGCGCCAGCGCCTCGCCCGCCTCCACCGCGACGGGCGCGGGGGGCGAGAGCTCCTCGCCGGGCGGCGCGACGGCCAGCGCGGCCTCGCCCCGTCGCTCGAGGCTCCCCGCCGGGCGGCGGCCAGCGCCTCGCCGGTGCAGCAGCGCGTAGGCGATCGAGCCAGTGACCGCGGCGCCGAGGAGGAAGGGCACGGTGGGCATGCCGGGGACCAGGGCGAGGAGCCCGAGGAGCGCGGCGGCGATGGCGATCGCGCGCGGCTGCGCCAGGACCTGCTCGCCGATCTCCTTGCCGAGGTGCGCGCCCTCGTCCTCGGAGGCGACCCGGGTGACCACGATGCCGGCGCCGGTGGAGATGAGCAGCGCCGGGATCTGGCTGACCAGCCCGTCGCCGACGGTGAGGATGGAGTAGACCGAGAGCGCGTCGCCGACCGGCATCCCGCGCTGCAGCACGCCGATCAGCAGCCCGCCGACGATGTTGATGATGGTGATCAGGATGCTGGCGATGGCGTCGCCCTTGACGAACTTCATCGCACCGTCCATCGAGCCGTACAGCTGCGACTCGCGCTGCAGCGCCGCGCGCAGGCGGCGCGCCTCGTCGAGGTCGATGGCGCCGGCGCGGACCTCGGCGTCGATCGCCATCTGCTTGCCGGGCATGGCGTCGAGGGTGAAGCGCGCGGCGACCTCCGCCACGCGCTCGCTCCCCTTGGCGATGACGATGAACTGGATCAGCGTGAGGATGAGGAAGATGACCCCGCCCACCACCAGGTTCCCGGAGACCACGAACTCGCCGAAGCTGCGGATCACCTCGCCCGCGTCCGCCTGGAGCAGGATCAGCCGGGTGGAGGAGACGTTGAGTCCGAGGCGGAAGAGCGTGGTGATGAGGAGGATGCTGGGGAGCGCGGCGATGCGGAGCGCGTCGGAGATGTAGATGCAGACGAGGAGCAGGATCACCGCGAGGGAGATGTTGGTGGTGATCAGGAGGTCGAGCAGGAAGGTGGGCAGCGGGATGATCATCATCGCCACGATGCCCACCACGCCGGCGGCCAGGAGCACGTCGGAGTAGCGTGAGAGCGCGGCGCCAGCGCCGCCAAGACGTCCGAGCTTCATCACAGCCTCCCCAGCGCCTCAGAAAAAGTGAGGGACGGGCCTCCGCGCCGCGGGGATGCTATCATCCCCGGGATGGAATCGGCCGAGAATCTGAAGCAACAACTGAAGAGTGGGCTCGAGCAGTTCCTCAAGTTCGTGCAGGGCCTCCCGCTGCTCGCGCCGCGGGAGATCGACGCGCGCCTCGAGGAGCTCGGGTACCGGGGCCAGCAGACCGCGCGTCGGGCGGCGGCGCTCCTCGCCTACCGCCACGTGCGGCGGGTCAAGCGCATCTACCTCGAGGGGGTCAAGCGCGAGGAGGTGATGCCGAAGACGAACTACCTGTTCATCGGCCCGACCGGCTGCGGCAAGACCCACCTGATCGAGCTCCTCTTCGGGCATATCCTCAAGCTCCCGACGGTGGTCGTCGACGTGACCACCTACTCGGAGACCGGCTACGTCGGGCAGGACCCGAACACCATCCTGACCCGGCTCCTCTACGCGGCGGACAACAACCCCCTGATCGCCTCGATCGGCATCGTCTGCCTGGACGAGTTCGACAAGCTCGCCTCCGGGCAGAACAACGCCGTCTTCGCCGGCGCCGGCACCACCAAGGACGTGACCGGGCTCGGCGTGCAGCGCGAGCTGCTGAAGATGCTCGAGTCGATCGAGATGCCCGTGCCGCTGGAGTACACCCACTCCGACTACGCGCCGAAGGCGATCATGAGCACCCGGGACGTGGGATTCATC
>JAKLHH010001041.1 GCA_022710245.1 Myxococcota bacterium | reverse complement strand
GTCGCCACGGCGGCGGCAGCGCCGCGCGCCAGGGAGGCGGGCTCGCCCCCTGCGGCGCGCGCCGTGCACCAGCTGGTCGACGCGCTGCTGCCGCGCCAGTCCGAGGAGCGCCCCGTCCTCTCCTGGCTCGACCGGCCGCGCACCGAGCGACACCTGCAGCACGTGGTGGACAAGGTCCTCGCGCTCTCGCCCTCGGAGCGCGAGGAGGCGCGGCGCTACCTGCGGAGCTCGCGCGCCGCGGCCGGCGGGACAGCCCCGGCAGCGACGCCAGCCGAGTCGAGCTACCTGAGGTGGAGCGCCGCCGAGGCGCGGCGCACCGTCCGCATGCTGCTCTTCGACCGGCGCGCCTGGGACGCCTACGTCACGCGCCTGCTCCGGCGCGGCGACTACTCCGAGACGATGATGGAGGCGCTCTACCCGGCGCTCCGGCGGATGCCCGCCGAGCTCAAGCAGCACCTCAACGAGCGTATCGGCCGCGAGTACGGGGCGGCGCGCAAGAACATCCGCCAGCCGCGCACGATGCTCGCCCGCCCCGAGGGGTTCGGACCGAAGCGCGCCCTCGACGGGCTGCTGCGCGGCCTGCTCGAGCCCGAGCAGCTGATCCAGCGCGCGGTGGCCGGCGGCGCCTCGCCGCGCGCGGCCTACGACGAGTACCTCACCCGCACGCGCGCCATCGTCGGCGGGCCCGAGCGCGACCTGGGCGCCTATGCCACGGAGGACGTGCTCGCGGTGGCGCGGCAGCTCCAGGCCGGGCTCGCGGCGGCGCCCGGCCTGCGGCCTCACCAGCGCAAGCTGGTCGTCATCGGCAGCTTCGTCAACGGCCGCGCGCGCCTCGGCTCCTCGGACGTCGACGTGATCGGCCCCGCCGCCGCGAAGCCCGCGGTGCAGGCGCTCGAGAGCTCGATCAACGCCACGCTGCGCCAGCGCGGGCTGGCGCAGGCGAGCCTCGAGGTCTCCTTCCATGACGACTACAGCGCGGCGAAGGCCGGGCAGCTGAACCCGGTGGAGCTCGAGGTCACGCCGCGTGCGCTGCGCCTGCTGGTCTACCCGCCCTTCTCCAAGGGCCGCTGGGGCAACCTGGAGCGGAGCCTGGTCCTCCCGTCGCGGCCGAGGCCGCGCCCCGCCGTCTACACGCTCGAGTAGCTCGGCGTCCGAGCTGCCCCGCGATCGACACGCTCGAGTTGCTCGGCGCTGAGCCGCCGCGCCATCCGGCAGGCGGTGATCTCCGCACTCCAGTGGGACGGCGCGAACTGGGAGATCTATCGCAGCCGCTTCCTCCCGGCGCCCTGAGAGTCGAGCGGCGCGGGGCGCGGTGAGGAGTCAGGGAGTCAGCGCCCCAGCCGCCGAGCCGCCTCGGCGCTCCCCCACCAGAGGTTGAGGTCGCAGAGCGCGTCGAGCTGCCGCTCGAGCAAACCGCCGAAGAGGTGCGGCAGCGAGGTGATACGGCTCCGCGGATCGTCCTCGTCGCGGAGCGGGAAGAGCGTCGGCATGCGCGTCCCCGGCAGCACGCGCTGCGGCTCGAGGATGAAGCGGCGGATCCACTCGCGGCGGAGGCGCGCCCCGGAGAGCGAGAGGTCGGGCGAGAGCTCGCCCGGCTTCAGCTTCGGCGCGTTGCTGAGGAGGTGACAGCGCACGCACTGGAAGCGCTCGAAGAGCTGCAGCGCCTCGCTCAGCCGCTCGCCCTCGAGGCGCGCCTGCTGCGGTGCCGGGAACGGGTAGCTCGCGCCGTCGCGCGCGGCGAAGGACGCGACCAGCGCCTCCACCTCCTCGGGCGAGGCGGCGGGCGTCGGCATGCGCGCGCCGAGCCAGGGTCGCAGCGCGGTCGGCCGGCGCAGGTAGCCGGCGAGCCAGGCCGGCTGCACCTTGGCGCCCTCGCCGTCGAGCGCGGGCGGGCGATCCGCGGGGAGCGGCTGCAGCGCCCCGAGCGCCCCGCCGCGGCCGGCGAGCGCGTGGCACTGCCGGCAGCCGAGGGTGCCGACGAGCTGCTCGCCGCGACGGCGCTCTCCGGCGCGGGGCGGAGCCGGCGCGCGCGGGGCCTCGCCCACCAGACCGCGGAGCACGAGCAGCAGCGCCTCGCGCTCGCCCGGGCGCAGCGCCTGCCAGGGCATGGCGAGGACGCCCGGCGCGCGATCGAAGAGGAGCGGCCGCTCGAGCTTGAGCTCGCTCCAGCTCCGGGCCCCGCGCTCGCCGGCCGGCACCGGCGCCTCACCCCAGTCGAGGAGCTCGAGGCGCTTGTCGCCGAAGGCATCGAGCTCGGGGCCAGCGGGCGGCGCCTGGTCGAGGCCGGGGAGCGCGTGGCAGCCGGCGCAGCCCAGCCGCTCGGCCAGCGCGCGGCCGCGGCGGGCGCGCGCCGGATCGGGCGCGGGCGGCGGCGCGACCGGCGAGGCGAGGTAGGCGGTGAGGTCTACGCGCTCGCGCGGCTCGAGCCGCGGGTCGGGCATCCGCGTCTCGGGCCAGACCGCCCGCGGCCCGGCCAGCCAGCGCGCGAGCCAGGCCGCCGAGAGCGCGCCGCGGTGGAGGTCGGGTCCGACCCCGCCGAGGCCCTTGCCGCGGAGCGCCTCGTCGCCAGGCTCGGCGCGGTGACAGGCGAGGCAGCCGACGCGGACGAAGAGGGCGCGCCCCGCGGCGCGGTCACCTGCGCTCGCCGCGGCCGGCGCGCCGACCTCGCGCCCGCGCACCGAGAGCAGCAGCGCGAGCAGGTCCTCGACCTCGCCGCTCCGACGCTGGCGCACCGCCGCGGCCGTGGTGGCAGGCGCGCCCTCGAGCGCCCGCTCCGAGAAGAAGGACGGCATCGCCGTCCCCGGCCGGGCCCGCTGCGGATCGGCGAGGAGCTCGCGCAGGTAGAAGAGCGGCCGCTTGCCCGCGGCCTCGGCGAGCGGCGGACCGACGCGGCGGTCGGCCTCGAGCGCGCGAGCGCGGTGACAGCCGCCGCAGCCGAGCCGGCGATAGGCGCGCAGGCCGGCGGTCAGCCGCTCGGCGCCGGGGAGCTCCTCGGCGGCGTGACAGCGCAGGCAGGAGGCCTGCGCCCTGGCGGCGCCGAGCGCGCGCCCGTCGGCGTCCCCCTGCGCGGGGAGGCAGCGATCGAGGAGCTCGCCGCCGGCGCCGTGGCAGCTGGTGCAGCCGAAGCGGCGCGGCGGGTGCTGCGCGAGGAGCTGGCCCGGGTGGCTGCGGTGCGGCCGGGGCAGCGCGGCCGTCGACTTCGCCCTGCTCGCCTCCTTCGCAGGCTCCGCGATGGAGGGCAAATTGCGGGTCCTCGCGGCCTCCGGCCGCTCCGGGATGAGACCGCCGCAATTCTCCACCACGCCGAGGTGGCACGAGGGGCAGCGGTCGACGCGCCCGCCCGCCTCGAGCTGGCGGATGCCCGGCTCGACGGCGCCGCCGCGGAGCTCCTGGTAGCGCCGCTGGTGCGCGCGGTAGGGGCGATCGGCGCCGAGCTCGTGGTGGACCAGGTAGACCACGGTGAGCAGGCAGCCCAGCGAGAGGAGGGCGAGCGGGGCGCGGTAGCTGCGCC
>JAKLHH010001040.1 GCA_022710245.1 Myxococcota bacterium | reverse complement strand
GGGCCGTACGTGCTCAAGTACACCGGCGCCGCGGTGCTCGTCTTCGACACGCGGACCAAGACCTGGGTCGACGCGCACTCGCTCTGCCGCACCGACCCGCGCAGCAAGCGCAACTTCCTCGACCGCATCTCGCTCAAGATCCAGCCGGGCGAGTTCGTCACCATCCTCGGCCCCTCGGGCTGCGGCAAGTCGACGCTGCTGAAGAGCTTGAACGGCTCCACCCGCGCCGACGCCGGCCGGGTGATGATGAACAACGTCGACTTCTACACCAACTACGAGGCGCTCAAGCACCAGGTCGGCTACGTCCCGCAGGACGACATCATCCACCCGCAGCTCAGCGTCTGGCGCACGCTGGCGTACGCGGCGAGGCTGCGCCTGCCGGCGGGCACCCCGGCGGCCAAGCGCGAGGAGCGGATCCGCGACGTCCTCTCGGTGCTCGAGCTCTACGACCACCGGCTCAAGCCGATCCACAAGCTCTCCGGTGGCCAGCGCAAGCGCGTCTCGATCGCGGTCGAGCTCCTCACCGACCCGGCGATCATCTACCTCGACGAGCCGACCAGCGGGCTCGACCCGAACCTCGAGGAGAAGATGATGCTGCTGCTCAGGGAGATGTCCCTGCGCGGCAAGACGGTCGCCTCGGTGACCCACACCCTCGACAACATCCACCTGGCCGACAAGGTCACCTTCCTCGTCGACGGCAAGCTCGCGTTCTTCGGGAGCGACCAGGAGGCGCGCAGCTTCTTCAACGTGCAGCGCCTGCCGGACGTCTACAAGCGCTTCGAGGAGAACCGCGAGAACACCGACGCGCTGCGCACGGCCTTCGAGGCCTCGCCCATCTACGAGAAGAACATCCGCAGCCAGCTCGCGCCGGTGCCGGAGAAGCCGACCCGCGCCGCGGCCCCGCGCGGCAAGCGCCTCGGCCCGGGCGCGCTGAGCCAGTTCTGGGTCCTCACCGCGCGCTACTTCGAGATCCTCACGCGCGATCTGCGCAACACCGCCATCCTCCTGCTGCAGGCGCCGCTGGTCGCGCTCTTCATCGTCCTCGCCGTGCGCACGGACCAGCCGGAGCGCGGGCCGACGTCGACGATGTTCCTCATCATGTCGCTCTCGGCGCTCTGGTTCGGCTGCTCCAACGCGGCGCGCGAGCTCACCAAGGAGTCGGCGATCTACGCCCGGGAGAGGATGGTGAACCTGCGGGTGATCCCCTACGTCCTCTCCAAGTTCTTCGTCCTGCAGTGGCTGGCGCTGCTGCAGGTCTCGACGATGCTCTTCATCGTCTACCTGCTGCGCCAGGGCTTCGCGCTCCCCGACACGCCGCCCGAGTGCAAGCGCTGGAGCATCGTCGCCTGCACCCAGCTCATCCTCGGCGGCGTGCCCGGCGAGTTCTGGAAGCACCTGCTCAACCTCTACCTGACCGCGCTCAACGGCATCGGGCTCGGCCTGCTCGTCTCGGCGCTGGCGGGCAACAGCGACAAGGCGATGAGCCTGGTGCCGCTGGTGCTGATCCCGCAGGTGCTCTTCTCCGGGAGCTTCGGCATCCCCAAGGCCGACGAGCTGGTGAAGCGCAGCGTCGGCTACGCCATGAGCCTCAACTGGTCCCTCGACCAGGCGAAGCGCATCGCCATGTGCTCCCCCGAGGAGGAGAAGCCGAAGGGCGCGCCGGGCTCCGGCTGTGCGGCCTGCCTGCACGGGTACGACCCGTTCAAGCACCTCGCGCTGAAGAAGGAGAGCCAGACCGACGACGGTCGCTGCAAGGCGGTGCTCCCGGTGCAGGGGCAGATGACCGACTTCCCGGAGTCGCTGCAGGTGGTGGAGGATGGGCTCTACACGCCGCCGTCGGAGCACGGCAAGGGCGAGGCGCGGGACGCGACGCGGTCGAGCCTCGGCCTCTACGTGCTGGGGGGCTACACGGTGCTGCTGTTTCTGCTGATCTGCCTCTTCGTCCGGCTGAAGGACCGGCAGCACCACTGACGCGGCGCGACCCCATGCACCACGTGCTCCTCGGAGCGCTCGTCCTGCTCGCGTGTCCCTCCTGCGTGCGCGCCGGCTTCGACCGCGCGCCGCAGGGCACCGACGGTCAGGCCGCGAGCGAGCAGCGCACCGGGGACGCCGCCGGCGCAAGCGAGCAGCGCGCCGGAGACGCCGCCGGCGCTGGCGAGCGAGGCCGCGATCAACCGACTCGCCTGGAGTCAGGGCCCGCCGGCGACCTCGGCCCGCGCCAGGACCTGGGGGGTCTGGCGGTGACAGCGGCGAACGACACCTGCGCGACGCCCCTGACCGTGGACCTCGCGCCGGTCGCCGGCGGAGCCAGCCTCGACCTCCTGGTCCAGTCCGCCGGCGACAAGAAGGACAGCCCCGCCTGCACCGCGGGTGTCGACGTCATGGTGCGCTTCCTCCACTCGGCTGGCAGCTACCAGGCGACCTGCAGCGGCGGCGGCGCGATCCTCCTCAGGTTCGAGACCGCGCAGCCGTCGCAGTGCCCGACCCAGGTGGCGCTCGGCGTGTCCACCGTCGTCTGCAACGGGAGCAAGGACACGCTGAGCCTCGCCGTCGGCGAGGTGCTCATGGTGCTCTGCACGTCGGGGAGCACGTCCCAGGCCCTGCGGCTGGAGAAGTAGGGCACGCCTCCCGTTTCCCGGACCGGCGATCTAGAATGGAGCGGTGACCGTCCGCCGCTCGCTGCTCGCGCTCGCCGCGCTCGCCGGCTGCTTGCCGTCGCTCGATCGGATCCCGGCGGGCGATGGCAGCGGAGCTCGTGAGCCGGGCCCGCGTGAGGAGTCGGGCGTCCGCGACTGGCCACTGCTTCCGGAGCAGCGGCCCGAGCAGCGGCTCGAGACCGGCAGGCCGGACGCGCGGCTGCCGGGCTCGATCGTGCTGATCGCGGCGAACGCGCCGACCACGGGCGCCCTCGGGGGCCTCGCCGGCGCCGATGCGCTGTGCGCGACGCAGGCGAAGACCGCCGGCTGGGCGGGCACCTTCCAGGCGTTCCTCTCCTCGTATCAGCAGCGCGACGTGCGCGACCTGGTGCCGGCCGCGCGGGCGACCTGGCCCGTGGTGAGCAGCAAGGGCACGCCGATGTTCGCCAGCTGGAGCTCGATCTTCGGCTCCTCGGTGACGACCTGGCTGAACAGCGCCGCGGTCTACACCTTCGCCGGCGTCCAGGTCACCGAGGCGAACGGCTGGGACGACGCCCGCGTCTGGCACGGGACCCACACCGACGGCAGCTCGAAGGACACCTACCACTGCAGCAACTGGACCTCGGGCTCGAGCGGGCTCGGCGCGTCCGGGCAGCTCGCAGACTACAGGCTCCTCGACCAGGGCGCGAAGAGCTGCGACCGCGCCTTCGCGCTGCTCTGCGTGCGCACCGCCCCCTGACCGGCGAGGGTCGGCACGGCGACGCCATCAGCTTCGAGCCACGTCATCGCTCGGAGTCTGCCAGCGCGCGGGCCCGACGCGCCCTCCCACCGACGGGAGGCGAATGTGCCGGGCAGCAGGTAAACCATCCCTCGCGGG
>JAKLHH010000104.1 GCA_022710245.1 Myxococcota bacterium | reverse complement strand
CCTCGCCGGAATTGCTGGTCGCGGCAGCTTCGCCCCTGGCCTAGCGGAAGACTCCTCGCTGCACATGACCCAGCGCCACGCGGAGCTGGGTGAGGAAGTCCTCCTCCACCTCACTGGTGCCATCCACGGAGGCGAGCGAGGCGAGGAATCGGAGCGCGACCTGACCGCTGCCCCGGCGCAGAACCTCGATCGCCTTCCTGGAATGGGCGTCCAGTCCGCTGGCAGCCTCAGGCTCCGGATCGGGGAAAGCCGCGGGCGTCGGCCTCGGGTCAGGAGCATCTCGCGCCGGGCAGGCGTCACGCCAGTCCAGCCATTGCAGCGTCAGGCGCTCCAGCGCAGCTGGCGCCATCGGCCACTCGAGCCTCAGCAGGCGGGAGGCGAGCCAGAGGAGGGCGTCCTGCTCGGCCTCGCCGAGGTTCATCACAGAAGTGGAGCTCATCGCGTCGTTCACATCGGGATCTCCGCGCAAGGTCACTTCTCGAGCAGCACCTCGGCGCGAGCGCGCAGCGCGGGCTCGGCGCGGTGGCGCTTCGCCAGCTTGCGGGCCGCGGCCACGTCGAGCGCGGCGAGGTGATCGAGCGCCTCGGCCCGGAGCCGCGCCTCGAAGTCGCGCCCCTCGACGATCAGCGCGAGCAGCGCGACGCTGCGCTTGCGCTGGGCCGGCGTCCCTCGCGGGCCGAGGAGCCCGCTCACCGCGCGCACGGCGAGGAGCTGCTCGGGGCCGAGCTTGCGCTGGGCGGCGAGCGCCTCGCTGGCCGCGAGCAGGCGGTCTCCGTCGCTCGAGCAGCTCGCCGCGTGGCTGAGCGCGGCGGCGGCGGCGAGCGCGCGGTCGGAGGCCTCGAGGAGCGGCGCGAGGAGCGGGCAGACCTTCGCCTGCTCCTCGAGGGTGAGCGCGCCGTCGGCCGTGAAGCCGCGCACCACCGCGAGCCGCAGCCCTGGCTCCTTGCCCTCGCGGAGGAGCCGCTCGAGGACCGGCAGCGTCCGCAGGCGTCCGTTGGCCCAGAGCACCTCGTAGCCGGCGGCGCGCAGCTCGGGGGCGCGCGCCCCGTCGAGGAGCGGGAGCGCGCGCTTCTCCTCGCGGAGCGCGGCGGCGAGCAGCACGGCGGCCCTGAGGAGGGGGCGCGCCTCGGCGACCAGCCGCGGGTCGCTGGCGCTGACGCGCAGGCGCAGCGGGAGGAGCAGACAGTCGAGGAGCGCTCGATCGGCGGCGGCGCGGAGCGCCCCGGGGAAGGCCAGCCGGCCGACGCGCGCGGCCGCGAGGCCGCGGAGAGGCGCCGAGGGCTCCTCCATCGCCCGGCAGTAGGTGCGGAGCGCCTCGCGGGTGCCAGCGACGCGCTCCTCGCGCTCGAGCTCGCGGCCCGCGTCGGAGCGGCAGTTGCGCACCAGCCCGTCCTCGCCCACCTCGCAGTCGGAGAGGACGGTCTTGACCGCCGCGGCGAGCGACGCGCGGCCCGCGGCGAGCCCGTGGGTCGGGGCGCCCGGGCCGGGCGCACCTGCCGGGGAGCCGCCACTCGCGCGCCGGCAGCCGGTGGCGAGGGCCAGGCCGGCGAGGAGGGCGAGCCCGAGGAGAAGTCGTGGGCGCAGGCAGGACAGTGAGGCCATCGCCGTGAGCTTCGTGCGCCGCGCGCGGAGCTGTCAAGGGCGAGCGGGCGGCATCTGATCTACAATAGCGGCGCCGCACAGGCTGGGCGGTCGTGCAAAGCTGCCGCGGCCAACGATAGCGGCGCCGCACAGGCTGGGCGGTCGTGCAAAGCTGCCGCGGCCAACCATAGCGGCGCCGCACAGGCTGGGCGGTCGTGCAAAGCTGCCGCGGCCAACGATAGCGGCGCCGCACAGGCTGGGCGGTCGTGCAAAGCTGCCGCGGCCAACGATAGCGGCGCCGCACGGGCCGGGCGGTCGTGAAGAGCGGCCGCGGCCAGGACCACCCGGCGGCGCTGTCCGGCGGAGTGACGGGAGAGCATCGATGCCCGGCAAGCCAACGATCGTCGATCGCGTGACGCACCTCTGGGACCCCGTCTACCTGCACGAGTGGTCGCGCTCCTACGCGAACCAGCGCAGCTGGCGCGCGATCGCGGTCCGTCAGCTCGCCGTCTTCGTGCTCACCGCGCGCAGCATCTACAACGAGGAGATCCTGCTCCGCGCCGCCGCGCTCACCTACCACACCATCCTCTCCATCGTGCCGATGCTGGCGGTCGGCTTCGCGCTCTTCAAGGCCTTCGGCGGGCTGCAGAAGCTGGAGGGGCCGCTGCGGCAGGTGGTGATGGAGAACCTGGCGGTAGGGCGCGCCGAGGAGGTGGGGCTCTGGCTCGATCAGTTCGTCAAGAACGTCAGCGCCGGGGCCATCGCCGGCGTCGGCGTGCTGCTCCTCTTCTACTCGGCCGTCGGGCTGCTGACCAACGTCGAGCAGTCGATCAACCGCATCTGGGGGATCCAGCGCGGGCGCTCGTTCTTCGTGCGCTTCGCCATCTACTGGTGCCTGGTCACGCTGGCGCCGCCGCTCCTCGGCGTCTCGGTCTCGCTCTCGGCGCGGCTGCAGAGCTCGGCCTTCGCCATGACGGTGCTGAACTGGCTCCCCCTCGGCCTCGGGCGCTGGGTGCTGGCGGTGAGCTCGGCGATGGGCGTCTGCGTCGCCTTCACGCTGATCTACCTGATGGTGCCGGCGACCAAGGTGCGCTTCAAGCCGGCGCTCCTCGGCGGCGTGGTCGCCGGGGTGCTCTGGAGCATCAGCAAGTACATCTTCATCACCATCTCCGCCGGCACGCTGAAGTACAGCGCGGTCTACGGGGCCCTCGGCGTGCTGCCGCTGCTGATGCTCTGGATCTACGCGAGCTGGATCATCGTCCTCTTCGGCGCCACCTACGCGCACGCGAACCACACCATCCGCGCCGAGGGCCTTGAGACCGACGTGCCAGACCTCAACCCGGCGCAGCGCGAGCTGATCGCGGTGCGTCTCGCGGTGGCGGTGGCGACGGAGTTCCGCGCCGGCCGCAAGCCGCCCGGCTCCGACGCGCTGGCGACGCTGATCGGCGCGCCGCTGCCGCTGACGCGGCGCTTGCTCTCGACGCTCGCCGCGCAGGAGATCCTGGTCGAGCTGCCTGGCGCGGACGGGGAGGCTGGCTACCTGCCCGCGCGCGACCTGCAGGAGCTCACCGTCGCGCAGGTGCTGGACGCGCTGCGCCAGCGCGAGGGCAGGCGCCTGCGGCTGGCCGACGCGGACCTCGGGCGGGCCCCGGTGGCCGAGCTCCTCGCCGAGGCCGAGCGCGCCGCCGACGCGGTGCTGCGCAAGGCGGACCTGCGCGGGCTCGCGCTCCGGGCCGAGGCGGGGCAGGCGGTGGTCGACGGGCTCGCGGCGGAGGCCTCGCCCACGCCGCCGCCCTCGGCGCCCTCTGCGCCGGCGAGCTAACCCCACGGTTCGCCTCAGTAGAACACGCTGCGCGGGTCTCTTTCGCCGCGGGCTTCGTTGCGCCTCCTCGAAATACCGAGAGTATGACTTCGTCGGCGCGCCCTGCCCGCGACGAAATATCCTCCGCGGATCGTGATCCACCGAAGCGAACTGTGGGGTTAGCATGGGCCTCCTCCCTTCGCGCCCGCTGCTGGACCACCCGAGGTCTGCCGTGGCGAACGCCAGCGCGCTCTTTCGCGTCCCCGAGGGCGCCACCTCGCGGGAGGTCCGCCTGGCCGGGCTCAAGTCCTGGCTCGCCGGGCTGCTCTGCCTGCTCGTCTGCGGCGGCGGCGCCCCGTTCCTCGAGCGCTTCGATCGCTTCGAGCTGGGCAGGGAGGCGATGATGCTGCTGGTCCTGGTCCCGGGCCTGGTGGCCTTCTACCTGATGATCGTCGGCGGCTACCGGCTGATCCTGGGGCGCAGCCCGTCACCGGCCCGAGGCAGCAGCCCCTTCGAGGTCTCCTGGCGCCGGACGCTGGCGGGGGCCGGGGTCGCGGTCCTCTCGGTCCTGGTCACGCTCGCCGTCGTGATCCCCGTCGCCTGGCTGGCGGAGAAGCTGCTCCGGCGCTGACGAGCTCCTCGGGCGTTGACCGCCTGCTCATCGCCGATCGCGAATCACGCTCGGTCATCTAGAGCTCGACCCCGCGGAGCTCCGCCTGCGGCTCGTGCGGCTTGAAGCGCCCGCGCTCGTCGCGCTCGAGGCCGCACGCCGCGCAGCCCGGGTCGTGCGTGAAGAGCAGCCGCGTCCCGCGCGCGAGGCAGCGCTCGAAGAGGCGCTGCTTCTCGTCGATCAGGAGCTCGGGGTAGCGGTCGTAGCCCATCGTCACCGGCAGGTGCACCCAGGGGCGGCCCGGCACCAGGTCGCCGCAGAAGAGCAGCGAGCCGCCCTCGGTCGCGAGCTCGGCGAGGAGCAGGCCGGGCGTGTGCCCGTCGGAGTAGTGCAGGGTGAAGTCGGGGCCGAGCGCCTCGTGCTGCGCCTCGCTGGCGAGGAGCAGGCGGCCGCTCCCCTCGAGCAGGGCGAGGAGCTCGGGGATGTACGAGGCGCGGTCGCGCAGGTGCGGGTGCCGCGCCCGCTCCCAGGCCCGGGCGCCGCAGAGGAAGCGCGCCCGCGGGAAGACGAGCTCGTGCCCGCCGCCCTCGCGCCACGGCGTGAGCAGGCCGCCGACGTGGTCGAAGTGCAGGTGCGAGAGGACGACGAGGTCGATCGCCTCGGGCGCGACGCCGAGCGCGGCCAGGTTCTCCAGCAGCAGGTGCCGTGACTCCTCGACGCCGAAGCGGTCCTTCAGCTTGGGGTCGAAGAAGGCGCCGATCCCGGCCTCGAGGAGGACGCGCCGGCCGAGGGCGCGGTCCTCGATCAGGAAGGCACGGCAGGCGAGCTCGATCCGGTTCCGCTCGTCGGGCGGCGACCAGTCGGCCCAGATGGCGCGCGGCGCGTTGCCGTACATGGCCCCGCCGTCGAGGCGTTGCCGGTTCCCTTCGACGCTGTGGACGAGGTAGCGCATGCGGCAACTATACCCATGCGTCCCCCGCCGACAACCTCTCATCTGGACCCGCGCCGGTCAGCGCTCGACGATCCTCGATCACTCGACGTCCGGCGGGACGGCCGGCGGGGCCTGATCCAGGATCGTGCACGGTCATCCGGGCTCAGAAGTCGAAGCGCCCCGGGACCGCGACCGTGTAGTCCTTGCCGAAGTTGTTGTCCCAGATCGTGCTGGAGCTGCCAGGCGTGTAGCTCACCGCGAGCTTCACCTGCTTGGCGCCGGTCGGGAGCGCGACGTCGAAGCCCCAGTTCTCGAGGTCGTTGAAGTCGCGGTAGTCCATGCACCCGCAGGAGCTGCCGGCGTAGCTCGCCAGGCTCTCGTGGACCGTCTTCCAGCTGTCCGTCGACCAGACGATCTTCACCTGCTTCTGGTAGGCGAGGTTCTTCAGCGTGACCTTGCCCACCATGCGCCCGCCGAAGGTCTCCACCGACCGCAGCACGACGTCGCTGCCGTCGAGGTCGACCAGCGGGAAGGTGGGCCGCGTGCCGATGGCGACGCGGTAGTCGCGCCCCTCGTTGTTGGCCCAGTAGGTCTGGCCGGCCACCGCGAGGCGGATCGCCAGCTGCGTGTTCAGCCCGCCGCCCGCGTAGAAGCCCTCGGTCGGGAGGCGGAAGGTCCAGATCTCGTAGCCGGGCAGCGAGGGCCCGACGTAGGTCGCCGGCTGGTCCTTCCAGGGCGTGCTGGCGCCGGGGCTCGTCGTGTAGTGCACGACCACGGTCTTCTGGTAGGCGAGGTTCTTCACCTCGACGTAGCCGTACGCGTAGCCGCACGCCTGCGGCGTCTGGCAGTTCGCCGCGTAGTCCAGCGTCGCCTTGGCGTGGAGCAGCCGCACCGGCGTGCCGTCGCCGCGGAGCGCCGAACTCAGCGCGCCGACCTCGACCGACTCCTCACCGCCGCAGCTCGCGAGGAGCAGCGCCCCCGCGAGCACGCCATGGATCAACCACGAACCAGGAAACCGCATCATCCGCTCCTCCGAGCTGTCGTCTGCAGCGCGCGTCGAGCAAGGCACGGGCCAGCGCCGCCGACGCGGTGCGCCGCTCGCGATTGCCGCGAGTTCGTGCGCGCGAGCGGGGTCGCCGAGGCGAGAGCTGTTGCGATTCGAAACAGAAACGCGTCAGGTGCGCACGGCAGGTCGCGATGGTGGCCGACCCCGGTTCAGTTCGACGCTGCAGACGAAGTGGGCAGAGCTGCGCTGGCGCAGCCCTCCGGTGCGATCAGCTGCCCTCGGAGCGCGCGGTGGACGAGGCAGCGCGCACGCGGCGAGGCAGCGCACGCGGCGAGGCAGCGCACGCGGCGAGGCAGCGCACGCGGCGAGGCAGCGCACGCGGCGAGGCAGCGCACGCGGCGAGGCAGCGCACGTGGCGACCATGCCTCCGGCCGACCACCGCCAGGGCGCGTCGGGGTGGACCGGACGCGGTGCTCAGAGAGTGACGCTCTGCCCCGGCAGCGCCACCGCGCAGGCGCCGCGGACCTTCGCCCCGCAGGTGAGGAGCCACTTGAGGAGCTCCTCGGTGACACGGCCGAGCGCCTCGGCGCTCCCGGCGGCGAGCGGGTAGTAGATGCAGCCGGCGATGTGGGTTGTGCTCTCGCGGAGCTTGGTCGCCAGGCTGTCCTTGATCGGGGTGACGACGGGGTGCGAGGCGCCGTCGCGGAGCGCGCAGCCGCAGACCAGGTCGGCGAGCTCGAGCACCTGGCCCGCGGCGTTGAAGACGTAGCGCTCGTCGGGGCGGCCGAGGCGCACCTCGGCCTCGTCGCTGCCGGCGAGGTCGAGGTCCCAGACCGAGATGGGGACGAGGTGCTCGAGGCTGACCAGGTTGTTCGCGTCGACGGGGCCGCTGATGCGCGGGAAGCTCTCCTCGGTGGCCGCGCGGAGCAGGTACTCGCTCGCCGGCTTGCCGCGGCCGGTCGGGCGGTAGCTGCCGTTGCGCAGCACGTCACGGGCGCCCTGGCGCACCCGCTCCTCCTCGGGCGAGAGCGCGCCGCTCCGACGCGCGGCGATGCAGCGGTCGAGCTCGATGGAGAGCGTCGTGGCGGCCTGACTCACCTCGAGGCCCTCCGCGCGGACCACGCCGAGGCCGAGGTCGGATCGATCAACACGATGGTGGACGGTGATGGTCATCCGCGAAGGATAGCGTGGTTGGGCGCGCCAGGCACGCGCGTGCAGCGACCGGAGAGGTCGCTCGTCACCAGCATTGGGTCCGGCGAGCGCGCCCTGCGCCGAGACCGTGGCCAGTGCCGAGGTCGTGGCCAGATGGGGTGCCGTCGCGGTCGACAGCTGGACCACGCGCCGCGGGCGAGCGGCTACTTCAGCTCCACCTCGAGCTGCGCCGAGACCGGCGCGCCGTGGAAGGGCTGCAGCGCCAGGCCCTCCTCGAGCAGGCGCTCGATGCAGACCGCGGCCGGCGTGCCGGCTCTCGCGCCGTCCGTCACCGCGTCCTCGAGGCGCCCCGTCGGCAGGACGCGGAGGGTCAGCGGGAAGCGCCCCTTCGCGCCGGTCTTCCCGCAGACGCGCTGGAGCTCCGGGCGGAGCGCGTCGACCGCCGCGGCGATCGCCGCCGGCGTCGGCCGCGGCCGCGCGCCGGTGGCAGTGCGCCTGGCGGTGGCGGCGTCGCCCGCCAGCGGCGGGGTGCCGCCGGGGGTCGCGTCCCCGTCGAGGACGAAGGCGAAGGTGAAGTGCAGGCGGTGGCGGACGGGGGCGCCGCGGCGGCGGGCGGGCGAGAAGCGGAGGCGAGGCGCGGCGTCGAGGGCCGCCTGGTCGAGCTCGGGGTGGACGGAGCGGAAGACGCGGGCCTTCTTCACGGCGCCGGCCTCGTCGAGGAGGAGCTCGAGGATGACGCGCCCCTCCACGTGCTCGCGGACCAGCGCGGGCGGGTAGGTGGGCGTCACCTGCGCGAGGAGCCGCGGCGGGACGAAGTCAGGCTCGGGAGCGGCGGCGGCGGGCGCGGAGGCGGGCGCGCTCGCGGGCGGCGGGCTCGTCGGGGCAGGCGGTGGAGGGGTGCAGCTCGCGAGGGCGAGCAGGGCGAGCGTCAGTCTGTGCATGGCCCGACGCTAGCACCCGGACGGGGGGATCGCCAGGCGAGGAGGCCGGCCCGGGCCGGCCCGGGCACCAGGCGGAAACCCGCCCCAGGTTTTGAACCTGCACCCAGGGTCCGCCCTCCCGGAGGCGGAGACCCCGCTCAGGTTCAAGACCTCACCTGTGAGTCCGCTCTCCAGCAGGCGGAAGCAGGGTGCAGGTTAGATACCTGCCCCACGAGTCCGCCGTGCTGGTCTGGAACGAGGTGGCAGGACGCTGACGGTCGCGGAGCTGGCGACGCAGGCGATGAGCGAGGGGTTACTGGCGCTGCAAGCGACGATCGAGGAGCTAGGGCGCGGGAAGGTACTTCGTGATGGCGCTCTCCGCGCCAAGCCCGACGAACTTGGCCAGCACCTTGCGCGTCTTCGCGTCGAGGATCATGTTGAGCGGCACGCTCCCCGCGGTGTCCCACGCCATCGTGCGATAGGCGGGGTCAATGCCGCAGGCGCCGGCCGCCTTCATCTTGACGTTCCAGGCATCGAGGAGCTTCACCGACGGCGGGATGTTGCCGCCGTAGACGTCGGAGTCGTTCAGGACCTGGAAGATCATCAGGCCCTGGTCGCGGTACTTCGCCATCAGGTCCGCGAAGCCGAGGTTGGTCCCCTTGCCCTGCGTCTCCTCCTGGCACACCGGGCACCATCCCGCCGAGATGTTGAAGAGGATGATCTTCGCCGAGCTGGCGAACTCGGAGAGCTTGACCACGCGCAGGGTCTCGCCGACCAGCGAGTTGTCCTTGTTCTCGTCGACGTAGCCGACCATGGCGAAGTCGTCCATGATGTCCCCCACCTCCATGGACGGCTTGAGCCCGGCCTTGAGGCAGGTGGGCTGGGCCTTGTCCTTCGGGTTCACCGTGTCGACGGGCACGCACTGCTTGACCGACTCGGTGGCGCTGAGCTGGACCGGACCGTAGCACTCGAAGGTCTGCGTCGACGAGGTGGGGCAGGCGCGCGAGTCGCAGTTATTCGAGCAGAAGGCCTCACCCGACCAGACGTACGAGAGGCAAAGGCTCCCCGTGCCCTTGCAGTCCGTGTCGAGGGTGCAGGGCGTGCACTGCGAGCCGTCGCCGACGCAGCTCCCGCTGCGGTGCACGCAGTAGGTCGACCCGCCGACGTCCTTGCAGTCCGCCACGCGCGGGCACTCGGTGCTGTCCTTGGTGCAGCTCTTGGTGCAGAAGCTCTCGCTCCCCACCTTGAGGCACTTGCCGCTCCCGCACTGCGCGTCGTACTGGCAGCGGAAGCAGAACCCGCGCTTGGCGCAGACCTTGGTCTTGTCGCGGAGCTCGCGGCAGAAGAAGGCCGGCGGGCAGTCGGTGTCGAGCTTGCACTCGGCGGTGCAGTAGGCGTAGGCGCTCTCGGCGCCGCCCAGGCACTTGCCCCTCGAGCAGGTCCCGGTCACCGCGCAGGAGGTGCCGATCTCCTCCGCGTAGGCTCGCGTCACGCAGAGGTAGCGCTTGCCGTCGTCGCTCGAGCAGTCCTGCTCCGCCGTGCAGTCGGTCGGCGCGGTGCAGGCCTTGGCGCACTTGCTCGCGAAGCAGATGCCGCTGACGCACTCCTTGTCGCCGCCGCAGGCCTCGCCGACCGCCTTCTGCGCGACCGCCTCGGCGCCGCCGCCCTCCTTCGCCGACGGCGTGGCGTCGACCGTGCTGTCGGGCGTGGGGTTCTGCTGGTTGTTGCTGCAGGCGCCGAGCGTGAGCATCAGCGACGCGAGCACTGCGAAGCGCATCCAGACCTCCTCTGCGGGGCGGGCACTCGTTGCCCGACACGGACCGGAACGTAGTCGGCCCGCTGTTGCGCCGTCAAGGACTGGAGGAGCGGCGCCGCCCAGGTGGGGCGGTCGGGCGGAGCGGCCGCGATCGAAATACCTGCTATTCGACGCGGATCAGCCGCACCAGCGCCTTGGCCGCCGGCTCGGTCTCGATCGTGAAGGTCAGCTTCGCCGCGCCCGCGGCGGGCGAGATCGTCAGCAGCTCGCCGCCCCCCGCGTAGACCTTGCCGTCCGCCGCGCCGAGGGCCTGCGTCTTCGGGCCGGTGAGGGACATCCCCTTGTAGGTGCCGAAGAGGTTCATCCCGCGCTGCTTGGTGGTCAGCGGGTCGGTGGTGGTGGGCGCGTAGTTGAGCCTGGGGTCGCTGGTGATGGGCGCGCCGCTGGCGCCGCGGTTGCTCACCGCGAGCGCGGTCCAGAACGCGAGGCCGAGCTCGGCCAGCGTCAGCTTGGTCGTGCCCGTGAAGCTGGCGACGTTGACCGGCTTGCCCTCGACGAAGGCGCGCAGCCAGGCGACGCCGCCCTTGTCGACGGGCATCCCCGCCGCGTCGAGCGTCTCGCCGCCGGCGCGATCGAAGAGGTAGCGCATCAGCAGGTACCCCGCCCCGCGCATGATGCCGTCGGCGGGCGCCGGCACGTAGTTGCTCACCGCCTCGCCGGTCAGGTTCGGCACCGCGACGTCGTTGATCCCGGCGAGCGTGCTCATCGAGGTGAAGAAGGTCCCCGAGCCGTAGCCCGAGAGGTCCTCGGCGAGCGCGGAGAGCCCCTCGGTGATGTAGGGGTTCTCGACCGCGCTCGTGTTGTTGTTGAGGACGAACTTGTGGTGGAAGTAGATCGCGTGCTGCAGCTCGTGCGCGGCCACCTCGAGGAGCGCGTTCGCCGTGTTCATCGGCGGCTGCAGGCTGCTCGGCGGGCTCATGTAGAGGAGCTCCATCTGGTTCGAGAGCGGGCAGGCCGCGACCAGCTTGGGATCGACCAGGTCGCAGAGGGAGACGTAGGCGGTGCGCCCGGACTCGTGGGCCACCGTCGGCGTGAGGAGGACGTCGATGACGCCGTCGCCGTTGAGGTCCGACTCCTTGCCGAAGTAGACGCGCTCGCGCGGGACCACGATCTTGCCGAAGCCGTCGACGAGCTGCTGCAGCATCGTGCCGTCGATCGAGGCGAGCGGCTGGGTCGTGGTGTCGAGCCAGAAGGCCGCGGCGCTGTCCACGGCGATCGCCTTGGCGCTGATGGTGATGGTCTTGCCGTAGTCCTGCAGGTCGAAGGTGCGCGTGTCGCCGACCTTGGGCGGCTGCCCCGCGGCCTGCCAGGTCTTCGGCTGGCGCCAGGCCCTCGGGTGCGAGGCGAGGAGCCGCGCGAGCTGCTCGTGGAAGCTGCAGCGGTGATGGGAGCCCTCGGCGGCCCAGCCGCCTGGCGGGTCGGGCAGGACCATCGGCTGCGTGCTCCCCTCCTTGGCCGTGTACTTGTGCTGCTTCAGCGCGGTCTCGTCCTGCGAGTAGAGGAGGGCGAGGAACCGCTCGCTGCCGCTCCCGGTCAGCGGCTGCGCGGCCTTCACCAGGCCCGCCGCGTCGGCGGGCAGGTCGACGTACTCGCCGACCTTGAGCGGGCCGGAAGCGTCGGGCCCCCGCGCGTGGTCGGCGGAGAGGTCGCGCGAGAGATCGGCGCGCAGGAGGTCCGCCCCGACGTCAGGGGCCGCGGCCTTGTCGGAGCAGGCCGCGAGCGCAGCGAGGAGCGCGGCCGCGAGGGCGACGAGCAGGGCGGCGCGGGCGCCAGTGCGGCGAGCGGAGCGGCGCCGGTCGGTGGTCAGCTGCCGCGACCAGCCCATCAGGGGCAGGGCGAGCGCGAGCCCGAGGAGCGCGAGGCCGAGGGGCGGGACGTTCGCTGCCGACGGCGCCAGCGCGCAGCCCGAGCTCGCCGGCGGCTGGGTGGTGCCGGTGTCGCCGAGCGGGCCGCCGTCGCTGCGCGGGCTGCCGGAGTCCGGCGTCGGCGCGGCCTCCTCGGTCACCGCCAGCGAGAAGGGCAGGTGCGAGTCCTTGCGCGCGGTGGAGGCGGCGATGATGGTGACCGTCCCCTGCGAGGCGAGGCTGACGGAGGTCTTCTCCGGCGAGATGCTGGCGATGGTGGGCTGCTTCGGGTCGCCCGTCACCAGGTGCACCGCGAGGAGCGGCTGCGAGCGCTCCACCGTCACCTTCACCTGCGTGCCCTTGGCGGCGGTGACCTGGTAGTAGGCCGCCGAGAGGAAGGCGATCTCGCCG
>JAKLHH010001039.1 GCA_022710245.1 Myxococcota bacterium | reverse complement strand
ACCTCCAGCTGATGCAGGTGCAGCGCATGGCCGAGGTGGCCAAGACCGGCGTCGAGCAGGTCGCCGAGCACCTCAAGCGCGCGAAGCAGTTCAACGAGGCCGGCCTGATCGGCAAGCAGGACGTGCTGAAGGCCCAGCTCGAGCTGGCGCGCGCCCGCGAGCGCTACATCAAGGCCTCCTACGGCATCAGCCTCATCGGCTCCGCGCTCGCCATCCAGCTCGGGCTGCCGATGAACGAGACCATCGTCCCCACCGAGCGGGTGGCCGACCCGCCGCCGCCGCTGAGCGGCGAGGTGGAGGCGTTCGTGCGCCGCGCCCTCGAGGTGCGGCCGGAGCTCCGCTCGATGCAGAGCAAGGCGCTCGCCGCCGAGGCTGACAAGGGGCGCGCGAAGTTCGATCTCATCCCGCAGATCAACGCCGTCGCGACCTATCAGTACACGCGCGGGCAGGGGCTCTTCTACCCGGAGAACACCTTCTTCTTCGGCGGCCTCCTCAAGTGGGAGATCTGGGACTGGGGCGGCAAGTACTTCGCGATCAAGCAGGCGGCCGCGCGCGCGGCGCAGGCCGAGGTGGGCAAGCGCCTCGCCCGCGACGGCATCAGCCTGCAGACCAAGAAGGCCTACCTCGACCTGAAGCAGGCCGACGAGGAGCTCACCGTGGCGCGGGCCGCCATCACCGAGGCCGAGGAGAACTTCCGCATCGAGCAGCGGCGGTTCCAGGTCAACGCCAACACCTCGACGGACGTGCTCGACGCGCAGCTCGCGCTCATCCGCACCAAGCTCACCTACACGACGGCGCTCTACGGCCACTACATGGCGCGAGCGTCGCTCGAGCGGGCGGTCGGGGCGGAGCTCCGCTGAGTCGACCGGGGGAGGGGGATCAGCCGACCAGCGCGGAGGCGAGGAGGCGGGCCGCGCGCGTGGCGAGCGCCATGATGGTGACCTGCGGGTTGACGCCCACCGAGGACGGGAGCGCGGCGCCGTCGCAGATGTAGAGCCCGGGGACATCGTGCGCCTCGTGGCGCTGCCCCACGACCGAGCGCGCCGGGTCGACGCCCATGCGGGCTGTGCCGAGCGGGTGGTGCGCGGTCAGCTCGAGGTCGCGCGCGTGCAGCCGCATGCGCCGCAGCCGGTCGAGGTCGCTGCGGTCGCGCAGCTCCACCAGCCCCGGCAGCATGGGGAAGACCTTGCTCGCGCCGGCGGCCAGGTAGACCCGCGCGAGGATCTCGATGCCGCGCTTGAGCCTCGCCACGTCATGGTCGTTGAGCCAGTAGGTCATGAACGGACGACCGCCGGGGCCGAGGCGCACGCGCCCGCGTGAGGTGTCCTCGAGCATGAAGCCGAAGTAGCCCACGTGATCGTAGGCCTCCATCACCTCGGTGAAGCGTGGCCCGAGGAAGGTGATCCCGCCGGCGCCGAGGTCGAGCGGCACGAAGGCGCCCTCGAAGAGCAGTCCCTCGTCGTGGAACTCCTCGATCGAGTAGCCCTGCGGGATGCTCGCGGCGCCGTGGATCTCGTCGGGGAAGAGCCCGAGCACGCCCAGCGCGGGGTGGAGGGAGAGGTTGCGGCCCAGCTGGCCGCTGCGGTTCGCCAGGCCCTGGCGCAGGAGGAGCGCGGGGGTCATCAGCGTGCCCGCCGAGAGGACCACCGCCCTGGCGCGGACGCTGACCCGCTTGCCGGAGGGCGTGAGCGCCTCCACCCCGACCGCGCGGCCACCCTCGAGGAGCACGCGCTCGACCCGCGCGTTGTAGAGGAGCGAGGCGCCCGCGCGCAGCGCCAGCGGGACGTAGGAGACGTTGGTGCTGCGCTTGGCGTCCGTCGGGCAGCCGAAGCAGCAGAGCGAGGAGCCGTCGCAGTCGGGGGCGTTGCGGCGCAGCGGGCCGTGGTGGGTGATGCCGAGCGCCTCGCAGCCGCGCGCGATCACGGCGCCGATGCCGCCGACGTGGCGCGCCTCGGCGGGCGCGACCTGCAGGACGGCCTCCACCTTCTCGAAGCAGGGCTCAAGCGCCTCCTCGGTGAGGTCGCGCAGGCCGGCCTCGCGCCAGCGAGCGAGGATCCGCCCCGGGGTGCGGTAGCAGGTCCCCGAGTTGATCGTGGTGGTGCCGCCGACGCAGCGGCCCATCGGCACCGGGATGAAGCAGTTGCCGACCGTGGCGGTGAGCCCGCCGTCCCGGTAGAGGAGCTCCATCATCTCCACCGGACGGCCGCTGAAGTCCTTGCGGCGCAGGTAGCCGCCCTCCTCGAGCATGACCACGGCGAGGCCGGCCTCGGCGAGCTCGGCGGCCGCGGCCGCGCCCCCCGCGCCGGTCCCCACCACCACCACCTCTGCCTCGAGCTCCTCGTCGTGCTCGAGGCCCGCCGCGTCGGTCGCGCGCTGCAGATAGCGGGGCGGCGCCTCGACGACGGGCGCGGTGCGGTAGATGGCGCGGACCCGCGCGAAGAGCGCCGGGTCGTCGTAGTGGGCGACCTTGAGCGGCGTCAGGAGGAAGCGCAGCAGCTGGCGCTCCGGGTAGCTGCCCGCGAGGAGCGACTCCAGGTACTGCAGCTGGCGGTCGGGGGCGAGCGCCGTGAAGGGATGGCCGCCACGCAGGCGCGCGCCCTGTTCGAGCGCGCGCGCGAGCACCTCGAAGGAGGTGCGCGCCGCGGCCGGCTTGCTGGCAAGGTAGGCCTCGAGCCGGTCGACCACCGCCCAGTCCGGCGCCCGCACGTGCGGGCCTGCCGGCATCGCCGCCCGGGCCAGCGCGAGCAGGATCTGCCGTCCACCCTGGGAGAGGCTGCTCGAGAGGTTGCTCCCGGCCTGGGGCTCGCCACGCGGAGAAGTGCTCATTGACTCAGCGTACCGAAATTGGTCCGACCTTTCAACGGCCGGTTTTCGTACTTGAATCGGTCCGGATGGCGTCCGGCATGCACAGCAGACAGCGAAAGCGCCCGCCGAAGATCAGCGACTCGAAGAGCCCGCTGACCCGCACCACGTGGGAGGCACAGAAGGAGTTGCTGCAGGTCTCGCAACGGAAGCCTCGGTCGCTGTTGGCCGGTCCGCGGAGGCGGGTGGGGGCGGGCGCGGTGATCTTGCGCCCGCAGACCCGACACTCGCGGCTCAGGCGGACCGCCTTCGGCGGCGCCTCGACGACCATCGTCGCGCTGGCGTCGAACGAGCGCCGGCGCTGCCGCTCCTCGGCAGCGAGGAGCCTCGCGGCCTCGCCCACCTCACCCTCGACCTCGACCGAGTCCGAGAGTGGCCGGCCGTCCTCGGAGGGGGGCCGCTCGCCGCTGTCGGTGGGCGAGACCCCGACGAGCGCCTGGCGGACATTGAACTCGCCCGAGACGATCTCGGTGTCCTCCTCCTCGGGCTCTGAGTCGTCTGAGTCGTCTGAGTCGTCTGACTCGGCCGCACGCTGAGCTCCCGTCTGTACCTCGGGACGTGCAGCGGTGGGAGACTCCTCGCCGGTGGTCGGCGGGAGCGGCGGCGGCGTGTCGGCGTCCGGCGTCGGCCTCGTGGCAGGCGCAGGCGCTGGCGCTG
>JAKLHH010001038.1 GCA_022710245.1 Myxococcota bacterium | reverse complement strand
CATCGACCGTACCTAACCTGCCAGGATCAATGCCATGTGCCCATATAGCACTTGTTTGATGGACATGGTAGATTATGCGTGCCGTGAACCGAACAACCAGTACCATCGATGCTGCACCAGCGGCAACAGGGGAGAGGAGCGAGGGCGTCGGGGCGGCCGTCCGCGAGGGGGGGAGAGAGGAGCTCTCATGCACCGCGATCCCCTGCCCGAGACACGTGCCCGCGAGGCGGGCGTCCGCCACCAGGACCTCCGGGCGATCCCTCGCCCCGAGCGGGCCGACCACGTGCTCCCGCTCTTCTGGGAGCTCCCGCGCGGTCGCGGCCTCACGCTCACCTCGGACAGCGACGAGCCGGAGCTGCTCGAGCTGCTCCAGCAGCGCCACGCCGGAGAGTTCGAGTGGGAGGTGCTGGAGGCGGGGCCGCCGCTCTGGCGGCTCGTGCTCGCCAAGCGCGCCGCGGGCCTGCCGCGCCGGAGGCAGGTCCTCGAGTTCATGGAGCACGATCACAGGCGCATCCACGAGCTCGTCGACCAGCTCCGCGCGGCGGCGCGCCGGGGTGACAGGGAGGCGCTGACCACGCTCGCGGTTCACCTGCGGACCGGCCTGGCGAGGCACTTCCGCGTCGAGGAGGAGGTGCTGCTGCCGGTGATCGCCGAGCGGATGGGCAGCCCGCGGGGGCCCGCGGCGGTGCTCCGCGACGAGCACCTGCAGATCAGCGCGCTCGTCGACGGGCTGCTGCAGGCGAGCCAGGACGGCGAGCAGGGCAGCGAGCAGGGCGGCGTGACGGACCGCGCCGAGGAGCTCGCCACCATCCTCACCAACCACTCGGGGATGGAGGAGCGGATCCTCTATGCCGTCACCGATCTCCTCCTCAGCGAGGAGGAACGCGATCAGCTGGTGCGGCGCTGCCAGCGACTCTGAGGCGCGCGCCGAGCCGCAGGCCGGGGCGCGCTCACGCCCGATGACGATCGCGGGCTTCGCGCGGGGCCGCGCCCGGGCTATGCTGACGTCGATGCCGAGGACAGCTCCCACGACGTCGACGAGCTCGCAGCAGAGGGTGTGATGATCTGGCTGATCCTGCTCGGCAGCGTGGGCCTCGTCCTGCTCGCGCTGCTCGTCACCCGCGTCGGGCGGCGCCTGCTCGCCACCGTGCTCGTCGCCGAGAAGTGGGCTGTCCTCTGGCTGGCGCAGCTCCTCGGCCTGCGCCGCCTGCGCGCCGCGCTCGGCGGCCGCCCCTACGAGCGGCTCGGGCGCCCGCAGCTCCTGCGCCTGATCTTCGAGGACCTGGGACCGACCTACATCAAGCTCGGCCAGATCATCGCCTCCAGCCCCGGGCTCTTCACCGAGCCGTACGTGAACGAGTTCCGCCGCTGCCTCGACCGGGTCCGCCCCTTCCCCAGCGAGCAGGCGAGCGCCATCCTGGCCGAGGAGCTCGGCGCCCGCGGCGGGGAGCTGGAGGTCGAGGCGACGCCGCTCGCCTCCGCGTCCATCGCGCAGGTCCACGCCGCGCGCGCCCGCGACGGCCGGCTGCTCGTGGTGAAGGTGCAGCGGCCGGGGATCGAGGCGCTGGTCCGCGCCGACGTGCGCATCATGGGGGGCTGGGCGCGCCTGATCACCGCGCTCGTACCCTCGGCGCGGCTGGCGAACCCGGTCGGCATCGTCGAGGACTTCGGCTGCACCATCCTCGAGGAGCTCGACTTCGAGCGGGAGGGACGCAACGCGGAGGAGTTCAACCGGCTGATGGGCGAGCTCGGGCACCCGAAGATCGCGGCGCCCGCCATCGAGTGGCCGCTCACCACCCGCCGCGTGCTGACGATGGAGCGCTTCTTCGGCCGCAACGTGGACGACGTCGAGGCGATCCGCGGCAGCGACGTGGACCCCGAGGAGAAGCTCCTCGAGGGCATGCGCGCCTGGTTCCAGTGCGTGATGCTGCACGGCTTCTTCCACGGCGACGTGCACGCGGGCAACCTGATGTGGCTCGACGACGGGCGCATCGGCTTCCTCGACTTCGGCATCATCGGGCGCTTCGACGAGGAGCACCGCCGCGCCGTGACCCGCTACGTGATGGCCTTCGCTGGCGGCCAGTACCGGCAGCTCGCCGAGCTGATCGTCGAGATGGGCTCGCCGATGGGCCCCGTCGACGTCGACAGGCTCGCGGCCGACGTGGAGCGCGCCTACGGCCCGGTGCGGCAGCTGAGCTTCGCCCAGCTGCGCTACATGGACCTCCTCCCCAACATCCTGCGCATGGCCCGCCAGCACCGCCTGCGGCTGCCCCGCGAGTTCGTGCTGATCATCAAGCAGCTCCTCTACTTCGACCGCTACGCCAAGCTCCTCGCGCCGCAGCTGAACGTCTTCACCGACCCGCGCGTCTTCACCGCGCTGGCGCAGGACGTGGCGAAGGCGCTGGCCCTGAACGCGGCCGCAGCGCGGCCTCCCGCCGAGGGCTGACTCCGTCCTGTAGGTCGGGGTAGGCGCGTCCTCGCCGCGGCCGCCCCCAGGGCCAAGGTTGATCCGGGTGCGCGGATCTGCCTACGATCAACTCATGCGCGGTGCCTGCCGGCTCTGGGGCGCGCTGGGTGTGGTTCTCGCTCTCGGCGGGCCCAGCTGCTTCAGGATGGGCTTCCACCAGGACCAGGGCTCGGTGGGAGACGGCCACCCCGATGCCCGCGCCGGCGAGGCCGGCACCTCCGATCGCTCCGCCGAGTCGCTGCCCGACGGACCGCGGGTGGAGGTGGCGGGGGATCGGGGCCGCGACGCGCCGGGCGAAGGGGTGCGGCCGCCGGACGGAAGCAAGGACCACCCCGCCGCGGATCAGCCCAAGGCCAAGGACCTCAAGCCCGCCGTCGACCTCAAGCCCGTCGATCTCAAGCCCAAGGTCGACGTCAAGCCCGCCGACCTCAAGCCCGCCGTCGACCTCAAGCTGAGCAGCGATCTCCCCGCCTGCGCCTCCGCGCTGGAGATCTGCGACGGGCTCGACAACAACTGCAACGGCACCGCGGACGAGGCCTGGAACCTGCAGTTCGACGTGAACAACGGCGGCGGCTGCGGGCGGGCCTGCGCGACGACCGCCGCGGCCTGGCCGAGCGGCATCAAGCCCAACCTGACGAACGTCCAGAGCTACGGCTGCGTCAACGGCACCTGCCAGATCTTCGAGTGCAAGCCCAACTACTGGGACAGCCCCTCGACCGGCTACCGCGACTGCAACTACTCGTGCACCCAGCAGAACGGCGGCGTCGAGCTGTGCAACGGCGCGATCGACGACGACTGCGACGGCTTCACGGATGACTACAGCGTCACCACCGAGATCTGCGACGGGATCAACAACGACTGCGACAGCCAGACCGACGAGGTGACGCTGCCCAGCGGGCAGTGCCTGAACCGGGGCGCCTGCTCGGTCGTCGCGACCTACGCCACCTGCGGCGGGGCCGCGGGCTGGGACTGCCAGTACGATCTCATCCCCAACACCCAGACCAACGCGGGCGGCGCGCTCGTCGCCGAGACCTGGTGCGACGGCATCGACAACG
>JAKLHH010001037.1 GCA_022710245.1 Myxococcota bacterium | reverse complement strand
GTCCACTCTGAAATTCGCCGGGCGCCGCGCGTGTTGACGCCGCCCGCCGAGGCGGGCTAGGGTCGCCCTCGGGACGGACGGGGATGCACTGCTACTCCGCTCGAGCTCTCGGGTCCCAGGCGTCCCAACAACAGGCTGTGCACAAAGGAGGGAGAGCCATGTCCACGACCACCACCACCGATCCCAGCCGCCCGCTCGACTCCAAGGAGATCTCGCGCGTCGCGCTCATCCTCCGCTGCCTCCTCGGGATCTCCGAGCCCGAGGTGGCGTTGCGCGCGGCGCGCCTCGGCTACACGAAGGAGGAGCACGCCCAGGGCTGGCGGCTCATCGAGGCTGCCTCGGGCGCCAGCGTCACCTTCGACGAGCTCCTCGCCGAGGCTGACCGCCGTCTGAGCGCGCCCGAGGCCTCTCGCCTGCGCGCCATCCTCGGAGAGCTCGACGTCTTCGAGAACAAGTGGTACCCGCTCGCGGGGACGGCGATCGCGCGCTTCGTGCCGCCCGAGCGCCGCGAGGTGGTGCGGCAGGCCTTCTTCAGCGACATGAGCCAGCAGCCGCTCGGGCCAGGCGTCGTCGGATCCTGCGAGAAGCTCCTCGGGCGCGCTGCCGGCCTGCGCACGAGCAGCGAGCCGGGTGCGGCGGCCGCCTACGAGGCTCTGGTGCAGAAGGGCCTCACCCCGCCGCTCACCAAGCACATCGCCGCGCTGATCGCCGAGGCGAAGACCTTCGTGGTGGCCCCGCCCGCCGTCGACGAGGAGGCCCGCGCCGCGGCGCACGCGAAGCTCTTCGCCGAGCGCCGCGCCGCTTATGAGCAGCTCAACCTCTGGTACATGGACTGGGCGCAGCTCTTCCGCGGCGAGCTCACGTATAACCAGCTCCTGCGTCTCGGGCTGATCCGCCGCCCCGGCGTGCGCGCGGAGGAGGCGGAGGAGCCGGAGCCGGCCGTCGCGGCCACGCCTGGCAGCGGGACCACGGCAGCCACCCCGCGCTGAGCGCAATCACGCCCCCGCTCCGGCCACATTCTGCCGCGGGCCGGCTCGCGACCGGCGCGCGCGCCGGAGGGTGCGAGACCGCCTCCCAACCGGTCGCGGACCGCTGGCGGACCCGTCCTGGCCCCCCTGCGGACCCCCTCCAGACCCCTCGCCGGAGGTCTCCAGAGCGTGGACGGACCGGTCCCGGACCCCCGTCGGACCACTGAAGCACCTATAATCGTTGCCGCCGGAGCGCTGCAACGGAGTGAGCGGCCCGGGTGTTGCCTCCGGTGTATACTTGTGTGTAAGGTCGAGTGTAAAGGAGACGCCGATGCCCCGCACCTGCCGCTACGTTCCGCTCTCGAAGCAGCCGCTGGTGCTGGTCCTCGCGCAGGTCCGGATCAGCCCCGTCCGCAAGATGGAGCACTACATCGCGGACATCCAGGAGGAGTTCCGCCGCAGCGGCTTCCCTATCGAGCGGGCGGCCACGGTCCAGCAGCTCATCATCGGTCCGACCGGGCCGATCGCCGTCGAGCAGCAGCTCTGGGAGTACAAGACGAAAGAGGAGACCTGGAGCATCCTCGTCTTCCCGGACAGCGTCGTCCTGCAGACGACCGCGTACACGCGCTTCGAGGAGTTCGCCGACCGCCTGCAGCTGGCGGTGGGCGCGGTGCTGGCGAAGACCGAGAGCGACACCCTCGGCGTCGTGCACCGGCTCGGGCTGCGCTACGTCGACGCCATCCTGCCCCGGCCCGGCGAGGACCACCGGCGCTACCTGCGGGAGGGGCTGCGCGGGATCGCGGACGCCGCGTTTCAGCGCGGCACGCACCGGCTGCAGCTCGAGAGCGTCGGACGGACCGCGATCGCCGACGAGGAGGGCACCCTCATCGTGCGCGTGACCCAGAACGACGGCGGCCTCGAGCTGCCGCCGGACCTCGCCGGCAACCCCCCCCGGCGCACCGCGCGCGCGAAGGGAGGGGACCTGGTGACGCTGATCGACATGGACCACACCCTCGCCGGCAACTTCGAGCCGCGCCTCGACTGGGTGCTCGACCGCGCGTACCGGCTGCACGATCACATCATCGAGACCTTCCACGAGCACATCATCACCCCCGAGGCCGTGGAGATCTGGCGATGACCCCGGGGGCGCGGGACCCGCTCGCGGGCTTCGACCTGGCCGGACCCAGGACCGCGGCCTCGGGGCCGCTCGAGGCGAGCCGGTTTCAGGCCCTCGTCCGCGCGGTCTGCTTCAGCGGGGCCGGGATGCTGCTCGTCGGCAGCGCCCCCTTCCTCCACGTCGGGACCAGCCCGACCATCCTCGACTCGCGCCTGAGCCCGCCCGCGGCGCGCCTGGCGGGTGGGGCTCGCGAGCCGCGGAGCCCGCGCGCGCTCGCCCTGCCGGTCGCGGAGCAGGCCAGGGAGGTGATGGCCGCGCTGGCGCTGAACAAGAAGCAGCTCGCCGAGGTGCTCGGCGTGTCGCGACCGACGCTCTACGCCTGGCTGGGCGGAGCGGAGCCCTCGCGCGAGAACGCGGTCCAGCTCCTCACGCTGCTGCGCCTGATGGCGGGGGCCGGCATCGGCGGTGCAGAGCCGCTCAACGCGCGCTTCGTCCGCCAGCCGCTCAGCGAGGGAGGCCCGACGCTGCTCGAGCTGCTCGGCGCCGGGCCCTGGGATGAGGCGCGGATCGCCGGCGCCCTCGGCGAGGCGCGCCGGCTCACCGGTGAGCTCGCCGCGCGCGCGCGGAGCCACGACGAGCGACTGCGGCGGCTCGGCTACGAGGAGCCCTCTGAGGAGGAGCGCGCCGCGAACCTCGAGGACAACCTGGCGCCGTTTGATCCGGACGACGCATGATGGCGGAGCGGTCCGGGGCAGAGCTCGACCTCGCGCGGCTCGAGCGGCAGGGCTGGGAGCAAGGGGCCGTCCTCGAGAGCGCGGCTCCGGCCACGCCCCACAAGCCAGCGTGGGTCGCGCTCGGCGAGCACGACTGGCTCATCGTCACCAGCCACGACTGTGATGTGCTCAGCCGCGACCTCAGGAAGGAGCCGTTCGTGGAGGTGCTGCGCGCCCGTCCGAGCGGACGCGCGAAGCCCGACGGACAGCTCACGTGGGGTCGCAACCCGCGCTCGCTCGAGTGCGCCGGCCAGACGCCGCAGGGAGCGATCGCGCTCTCCTGCGTCGTGCATGAGCGCTGGCTCATCCCGCGCGGCGCGCTGCTCGAGACGAGGCCCGATCCGGGCCGCACGCTCGACCGGAAGGTCCGCCGGGTCATCGCCGAGTGGCTGGCCAAGCGCTACACGCGGCCGGGCTTTCCCTCGGCGTTCGATGCGCGGTGGCGGGGCGAGCGGAGCAGGAACCTGCGGACCTGGACCGACCTGCTGGCGCGCCGCAACGCGCAGGTGCGGGGAGTGTACCTGCGCCTCAGCACGCGAGCCGAGCTCGAGGCGGAGCGCTCGTATCGCTGCGACCTGATCGTGGCAGTGCCCGCGGAGCTCCGCGGCGGCCCGAGGTGGGCGGAGCAGCGGGCCACGCTCGAGGACGAGGTGTCCGCGTTCTGGA
>JAKLHH010001036.1 GCA_022710245.1 Myxococcota bacterium | reverse complement strand
GAGGTGAGGCGGGTGGGTGCGCCAGGACGCGCGAGCCGGGCTGCTACGGTGTCGGCGACGGAGGTGAGGCCGGAGGTGGGTGCGCCACGACGCGCGAGCCGGGCCGCTACGGTGTCGGCGACGGAGGTGAGGCGGGTGGTGACGGAGGTGAGGCGGGTGGTGACGGAGGTGAGGCGGGTGGGTGCGCTAGGACGCGCGAGCCGGGCGAGGCTTGGCGGTCCCCGACGGATGCAGGACCGGCCGCGAGGAGGAGGAGCGGTAGACGCGGTAGTCGAGGTCCGGGAAGATGTTATCCATGAACTCGATCACCTTCAGCCACTCCTCGTCGAGCTGCCCCGAGCGGAGGTCCTCGTAGAGGCGCGTGAAGCGCTGCAGGTGGCTGCGCGTGCGGCGGACCGCGTAGTCGACCATCGTCCCGGTGCGCATGATGAACGCCCAGTCGCTCGACTGCGCGAGGAGGAGCTCACGCGCCGCCTGGTTGAGCGCGCGGCGGACCAGGCCGTCGGCCTCGGGGTACTGCGCGGCGAGCGCGACCATCCGCTCCGCGGCCTTGTGCAGGTGCGGGTAGATCCACTCGTTCGTGCGGTTGAGCCAGAACTCGTGGAAGCCGCGATCGCCCCAGCTCGACTGGGCCGGCGTGCCGGTCTGCTGCGTCAGGTTCTCCTGCAGGTACTCGGCGAGGTGCGTGACGCGGTAGACCTGCTGATCGTAGACCGACTTGCGCAGCGTGTACTCGAGCCACCAGGGGCCCTCGTACCACCAGTGCCCGAAGAGCTCGGCGTCGTAGGGCGAGACCACGATCGGCGGCCGGCCCATGGCGCCGTGCAGGTACTCGATCTGCCGCTCGCGGTTGAACATGAAGTTGCCCGCGTGCTCGGCCGCCTTCTCGCGCGCCCAGTACGGATCGTAGAGCTCCTTGTGCTCGGTGCGGCCGGTGATGCGGTGGTACTTGATGCCGGTCGACTTGCGCTGACCATTCGCCTGCACGAAGGGGCCGATGTAGCCGAGGTCGAGGTCGTAGCCGATGTCGCGGTAGAACTCGCGGTAGACGAAGTCGCCCGGGTAGCCGTGCTCGCGGCTCCAGACCTGCACCGACGACTCCATGTCGCGGCCGAAGGCGGCGATCCCCGAGCCCGCGCAGAAGAGCGGCGCGTAGTTGCCGAAGCGCGGCCGCGGTCGCGCCAGCAGCAGCGCGTGCATGTCGACGACGATGTAGCGCAGCCCCGCGTCGGCGAGGAGCCGGTCGAGCCCCGGGTAGAGGCCGCACTCGGGGAGCCAGATCCCCGTCGGCTGGCGCCCGAAGTGCCGGCGGTAGTGCTCGACGGCGACGGCGACCTGCGCCCAGACCGCCTGCTGGTTGACCTGCATCAGCGGCAGGTACCCGTGGGTCGCCGCGCAGGTGAGGATGTCGAGGTAGCCCTCGTCCTGCAGCCGCCGGAAGGCGCCGACCAGGTCGCCGCCGTGCTTCTCCCAGGTCGCGACCGCGGCCTGCAGCCGCTCCTGGTAGTGCCGCGCCAGGTAGTTGAGGTGCCCCTGGTCGCGGGTCCGCTCGAGCTCGCGATAGACCAGCTCCTGCAGCCTCTTCAGGTGCGCTGCGTAGCGCTCCTTGAGCAGGTCGTCGACGAGCATGGAGACGAGCGGCGGGCTCATCGAGATGGTGACGCGGAAGGGGACCGCGTCGCCCGCCATCGACTCGAAGATCTGCAGGAGCGGGATATACGTCTCGGTGATCGCCTCGTAGAGCCAGTCCTCCTCGAGGAAGGACGGGTGCTCCGGATGGCGCACGAAGGGCAGGTGCGCGTGCAGCACCAGCGCCAGGTAACCCTGTGTGGACATCTACGCCGCTACTCCGATTCGCGTCCGAGCCGCAGCTTGATCCGGCGCGTCTCGCTGGCGTTCGACCAGCGCGCCTCGATGGGCAGCTCGCGCAGCCCCTCGGGTACGGTGACACGGAGGCTGAAGGCGCCGTCCGGCCCCATCGGGATCGTGCGGCCGGCGATGCGCAGCTCGGCGCCCGGCACCGAGCGGCCGGAGATGACCATCTCGACGCTGGCCATGATGACCGGGGGCTCGGGCTCGGGGGCGCCCTCGGGGAGCGGGCTGCCATCGCTGCCCGCGGTCGGCTCGGCCCCGCCGCTGCGGCCCGGGATGGCCATCTGGCCGGGGCCGCCCACCGTCGGCGGGCGCATGAAGCCGGGGCTGCTCGGCAGCTGGAAGGGTCCGGTCGGCATGAAGGCTCCGCTGCTCGGCAGCTGAAAGAGGCTGCCAGGGATGAAAGCGACGCTGCCGGCCTGGAAGGCGCCGCTGAAGGCGCCGCTGCCGGCGAGGAAGGCGGCGCTGCCGGCCTGGAAGGCGCCGCTGAAGGCGCCGCTGCCGGCGAGGAAGGCGCCGCTCGTGGGGACGAACGCGCCGCTGAAGACCTGGCTGCTCGGGATCATCTCGCCCGAGGAGGGAGGCCAGGTGGGCGCGCCCGAGGGCGGCAGGAAGGCGCCGCCGACCATGATCCGGAGCTCGCCGTCGTCGAAGAGCGTGTGCACCGCCTGCAGGCCGGCTCCGCCGCCACCGCCGCCACCACCACCGCCGCCCCCCGCTGGCTCGCCGCCGAAGCGGTCACGGATCTCGCGCAGATCCTCGTCGAAGCGGATGGTGATGAAGTCGTCCTTGATCCAGGTGCTCGGCTGATCCGAGGGGACCGAGACGCGATTCGAACGGGCCAGGGGGAACCACTGATCGGCGCCGCGGTAGCCGATCTCCACCACGTAGTCGCGGTCGGGCGTGGGCGTCGGGATGTACCAGCTGCGGGCCCACTCCGCGCACTCGTGCTCATACATCCCGTGCGCGTTGGTCCCGTCGAAGTCGACCCCGGTGACGTCGTAGAGCCGGAGCGCGAGGACGCTGCCCCCCGCCGCCCGCGCTGCCTCCTTGTACTCCGTCGTCAGATCCCAGTAGGCGAAGAGCCAGGAGAGATCGCGCGGGAGCAGGACGATGCGGTTGTCGCCGTAGCTGTCGGGCAGCTCCGGGAGCTGCTCGTCGACGCCCTGCAGCTCCTCGGCGAGGTAGGCGGACTCGATCTTGTACTTGCTCGCCACCGCGCCGGCCTGAGCCGAGACCGGACCGAGGCGCGCGGGCTCCTCGCCGCGAGCGCGGGCAGGCGCGAGAGCAGGCTTCTCGGCCACCTTCGCTGGAGCTGGCCTCTCGGCCACCTTCGCGGGAGCAGGCTTCTCGACCGGCTTCTCGGCCGGCTTCTTCGCGGGAGCGGCCGGGCGAGCTGGCTCGGCGACCTTCTTCTGCTCGCGCGCAGGCTCGCGGGCGGGCTCCCTGGCGACGACCTTCTCGGGGGCCTTGGTCGCGGGGGCCGGCTCGCTCCTGGCGGTCTTCTTGGGCTCGCTCTCGACCGTCTTCCTGGCCGGGGGCGGGGCAGAGGCGGGCTTCACGGGCCTGGCGGCCGCTCGCTCCTGCTTCGCCGCCGCCTTCTCGACGAGATCTGCGATCTCATCCTTCTTCAGACGGCTGAGGTTGGTGAGCCC
>JAKLHH010001035.1 GCA_022710245.1 Myxococcota bacterium | reverse complement strand
CCCACGCCCCGCGGGGAAGAGCGCCCCGGCGAAGAACGCCCCGGCGAAGAGCGCCCCGGCGAAGAACGCCCCGGCGAAGAACGCCCCGACGAAGAACGCCCCGACGAAGAACGCCCCGGCGAAGAACGCCCCGACGAAGAACGCCCCGACGAAGAGCGCTCTCGCGACCAGGAGCGCCGCGGCGGCGCCCGCTGACCCGGGCCCGGCGACGGCCCGCTCGGCGAGCGACGGGCCTCCCGTACTGGTCTCGCTGCGACGGGCAGCCCAGGCCGCCGGCCGCGGCGATGCGCGGAGCACGCTGGAGGGTCTGCTCGACGCCTGGCGGCTGGTGCCCGCGCCGGCGATCGCCGACGTCATCGACCAGGTCACCGCCCGCGCGCTCGCCGCGGCGCCGCCGCCCGACGCGAGCTTCGAGGAGCTCGCCAAGGGCGGCGACCCACTGCACGCGGGGCTGCTCGTCGACCGCCTGCGCGAGGTGAACGCCGCCGCCGCGGTGGCACGCGCGAACCTGCTCAAGCTCTGGCCGCCCGATCCACGCCTCGCCGCGGGCGTGCTGCGGCTGCTCGCGGACCCGCCGTTCCACGCGACCGGCAGCCAGCCCTTCTGGAACGTCGTCTTCCAGCTCCTCGACGCGAGCGCCGATCCGCGGGGAAGCGAGGCGCTCGCCGGGCTGCCGAAGGCCCTCGAGGGGATCATCCACGGCGCCAGCATGCGCGGCTGGATGCAGGGCAAGATCGAGAAGGCCGCAGCGGCGCTGAGC
Organism: Myxococcota bacterium; assembly: GCA_022710245.1. The sequence goes on along the minus strand of JAKLHH010001035.1, from coordinate 2,770 downwards.
GCCAGGCTCCCGGCGGCGCCCGTCCTGCCCGCGGAGGCCGCCTCGCGCCTCGAGTCCATCGACGAGGCCCGCCTCGACGCCGCTCCGGACCGTAAGGCCAGCGCGGCGGTCGACGAGGCGAGCCTGCTGCGCGCCGTCTACGAGTCACCCGACGACGACGCGACGCGGGCCGTCCTGGCCGACTTCCTCCTCGAGCGCGGGGATCCGCGGGGCGAGTTCATCCAGCTCCAGCTCACCCGCAGCCAGCGCGCGCTCAGCCCGGAGGAGCAGCGCCGCGAGCGCTCTCTCCTGGCCAAGCACCAGGCCGCCTGGCTCGGCGAGATCGCGCCGGTGCTCCAGTACCGCGGCTACCGCTACCTGGGCCCCGAGCCACCGCCAGGCCAGGGCGAGAAGTACGAGCACAGCCTCTTCATCCGCTGGCACCGCGGCTTCCTGAACGGCTGCATCCTGAAGCTGACCCCGGCCGCGCTGAAGAGGTTCGCCCCGCTACCCGTCTGGGCCACCGTGGAGCGCGTGGACGGTCTGCGCCTGGGGGCGGAGAGCTGGCGCGAGCCGCTGCTCGTGCTGCTCGAGAGCCTGCGCTCGCTGCGACGGATGCGCTGGACGAGCTCGTCGCTCCTGCGGCTGATGGCCGAGCACCCGCCCACCATGAGCCGCCTCGAGCAGCTCGACTACCCGTCTCTTCGCGAGGGGGAGCTCCTCGAGGTGCTCCCGCTGCTGGAGCGCATGCCGAGGCTCCGGCGCCTGAGCCTCGGCGACATCACCGCCGAGGAGGAGCGAGCGCTGGCCGGCTCGAAGCTGGCCGGTCGGCTGGAGGTGCTCAGGCTCTACAACGGGCGCGACCTGCTCGAACGGCCGACCGCTCGCTGAGGCTGCGGCTCACGGGCGCGACCTGCTCGAACGGCCGACCGCTCGCTGAGGACCGCTCGCTGAGGCTGCGGCTCACGGGCGCGACCTGCTCGAACGGCCGACCGCTCGCTGCTCGAACGGCCGACCGCTCGCTGAGGCTGCGGTTCACAGAGGCGGCCCGACCCGCGAGGAACGCCTCGCGTCAGCGCGCCGCCCTCGCCGCCGCGAGGAGCGCGCTCTGCGTCGCCGCGCGGAAGGGCGCCGCACCAGCTGCGCATTGGCCGCCTGCAGCGGCAGCGACGAGCCGAGGAGCCGTGGAGCCACGGACTACCACTTGATGTACTTGCAGGGAGGTCGCATGGCTTGCTCCAGATAGGCCCGGCGTTCCATCTCCTCTTGCGCGGCCAATCGCCTCGCGATGGCAAGGGGGCTGGTGCGGCGCCAATCCGTCCGCGGTTGTCCCCGTTCATAATAGGTCACCGTGTGCGGAGCCTGGGCATTCAGTCGCAGCGCTCGGGCTTGCACGGCTGGACTGAACTTCTCCCAGGTCTGGCTCGCTGCTGGCTGGCCCGCGGACCAGGCCAGGCTCGAAGCCAGGATTGGCCAGCCTGCGACGCAAAGGGCCACCCAGAGAGCTGACAGGCGATTCTTTGTCATGACGTAACCTCGTGGGCCGGGCTTGACCGGCAAGGTGTGCGAAGACATGTGGTAGGGCGCTGGCCTCTTCGCCAATGCGTCAGCGCGCCGCCCTCGCGGCCGCGAGGAGCGCGCTCTGCGTCGCCGCGCGGAAGGGCGCCAGCACCAGCTGCGCCTTGGCCGCCTGCAGCGGCAGCGACGAGCCGAGGTAGTCGCGGAGCATCTGCACCCGCGCCGCCTGCAGGTCGACGCGCGCGGTGAGGTTCTTGTGGAGGTGGCCCACGTAGCCCTGCGGGCTGTGATCCCAGAGGGCCTGCGGCTCGAAGCGGCGCGAGACGAGCTTCTCGAGGCCGCCGCTGAGCACCGCGGCCGCGCGGTCGAGGAGCAGCCGGCTGCCGCCCTCACCCGGACGCAGCCGCCCGTAGCGGTTGATGTACATGCGCACGCCGACGTGGCGATAGCCGAGCGGCTCCGGCGGCACCTGCGTGACCGCGTCCGTGTTGCGGCAGAAGCGGTAGGTGCGGTCGCCGAGGACGCGCGAGTAGGCGAGCGCCCCTGCCTCGTCGAAGACGCGCGGCGAACCGAAGGTGTAGACCCCGTCGACCCTCGCCACCTGCGGGAGCTCGTCGACGATCCGCCTGGCAGCGAGCGTGGCGAGCGCGGCGCCGAGGCTGTGGCCTGTCGCCAGCACCGAGAGGCGCTGACCGGGCGGCAACGCCGCGCGGGCCTCTCGCAGGGCGGAGGCGATCTCTCCCCAGTCCTCGGCCATGCGCTCGCTGAAGCCCCGGTGCGCGCGACCGCCGTAGCCGGGGGCCAGCGCGAGGGCGGCGTCGGTGACGAGGTCGCGCTGCTGCTGCGGGTCGGTGCCGCGGAGCGCGAGGATCGCGGTCGCGCCGCGGGTCGCGAGGAACCCCTGCGCGGAGCCGCCCGAGCGCCCGAGGTAGCGAACCCGGTAGCCCTGCGCGGCCAGATCGGCGACCGCGGGGATCGTCCGCGGGTCGTCGCCAGCGCCGCCGCAGGGTTCGTAGGTGCGCTTGGCCGCGACGGCCATCGCCCAGGCCGTGCGGGTGTCGAAGGCGCCGGTGTCGAGGCGCGACCAGTCGACGTCGTACGCGCGGCCGGTGTCGTGGGGGCCGGGCTGCAGCGCGGTGCGACCGAGGATGCGGTCACGGACGCGGGCGCTGATCGACTTGAAGACCAGCCGGCGGAGCCCGGAGCGGGGCAGCAGGCGGGCGCCACGGGCGAGCCAGCGCTCGCTGGTGGTCAGGGGCTCCTTCGACGGTGG
>JAKLHH010001034.1 GCA_022710245.1 Myxococcota bacterium | reverse complement strand
CTCGTCCGCGAGTGAGCGAGGGGTGGGGAGGGCGCCGCTGCCTTATCCCGGAGCGTCCCGAAGGGACGCGAGGACCGGCGCCCCCCGCGAGCGGGGGTCCCCGCGCGCCGCCGGTCCTCGAACCACTTGAGCGATCGAGAGGGACCGATCACACCCCTCTGAGCCTCGTCGGGTGAGGGACCGCTGGCGACCTGCTAGACTGACAGCCCACTGGCGGAGGCCCGCATGCGTGCGCTGATCCTGGTCGACCTGCAGAACGACTTCCTCCCCGGAGGCGCGCTCGCCGTGCCGCGCGGCGACCTGGTGATCCCCGTCGCCAACCGGGTGCAGGCGCGCTACGACCTCGTCGTCGCCACCCAGGACTGGCACCCGCCGGGCCACGCGAGCTTCGCCTCCGCGCACCCGGGCCGGCAGCTCGGCGAGCGGATCGACCTCGACGGCCTCGAGCAGGTGCTCTGGCCCGACCACTGCGTGCAGGGCTCGCGCGGCGCCGACTTCCCGCGCGGGCTCGAGCTCGGCCGCGTGGAGGCGATCCTGCGCAAGGGCACCGACCCGCGCCTCGACAGCTACAGCGGGTTCTTCGACAACGGGCGTCGCAAGGCGACCGGGCTCGGCGACTACCTGCGCGGCCGCGGCGTCGACGAGGTGCACCTCCTCGGGCTGGCGACCGACTACTGCGTGCGGGCCACCGCGCTCGACGCGCGCCGGCTCCAGCTCGCCACCGTGCTCCTCGAGGACGGCTGCGCCGGGGTCGAGCTGCGCCCCGGCGACGTCGCCGCGTCCCTCGCCGAGCTGCGGGAGGCCGGCGTCCGCGTGACGACCACCGCCTCGCTGCCGTGAAGGGCCCCACGGTCGAGAGCGGCGCTCGCACCCCGCGTGGCGACCAGCGCCTCGCTGCAGTGAGCGACTCCACCGTCGAGAGCGGCGCTCGCACCCCGCTGCGGCCCGGCGCGCCCCGCGCGCTGCCCTGGCCGGCGTCGACGAGGCCGCTGATGCTGGCGCCGATGCAGGGGATCACCAACGCGGCGCTGCGCGGGGTGCTCGCGGGCTGGGTGCGCCCCGACGTGCTCTTCACCGAGCTGGTCCGCGTGCGGACGGGCGACGCGCCCGTCTCCCGCGCCGACGCCCGCGAGATGGCCGCCCGGAGCGCCGCGCCGCTGGTGGTGCAGCTGATCGGCAGCGACGCGGGCGCGCTCGTCGCCGGGGCCGAGGCGGCCACGCGCGCCGGCGCCGAGCACCTCAACCTCAACCTCGGCTGTCCGAGCGGGCGGCACGTGGCGCGCTCCGCGGGCGGGGCGCTGCTCCGGCGGCCGGAGGCGGTCCCGGAGCTGCTGCGACAGCTGCGCGGCGCCTTCGGCGGCAGCCTCTCGGTCAAGGTGCGCGCCGGTCACGACGACCCGCGGCAGATCCTCGAGCTCCTGCCCGTCTTCGAGGACGCCGGCGTGGACTTCGTGGTCCTCCACCCGCGCACGGTGACCCAGGGCTTCGGCGGCCGCGCCGACCACGCGCTCACCGCCGAGGTCGTGCGCCGCACGCGGCTGCCGGTGATCGCCAACGGCGACATCACGACGGCCGAGGAGGGAGAGCGCGTCCTGGCCCGGACGGGCGCCGCCGGCCTGATGCTCGGGCGAGGTGCGCTCGCCGATCCGCTCCTCTTCGAGCGCCTCCGCGGGCGCGCGGCGGCGAGACCGGACCGCGGCGAGCAGGCGCGCGTCCTGCGGCGCTTCGTCGAGGCGCTGCTGCCGCGCTACGCGGCGCTCTTCTGCGGCGACGCGCAGGTGCTCGCGAAGCTGCGCGAGCCGCTGGCCTTCGTCACCTCGTCCCGTCCGGCGCTGCGGCCCGCGGTGACCGCTCTCCGTCGCGCGCACACCGTCGCCGAGCTCGAGGCGCGGCTCGCCGAGCTCGACGCGATCGGCGCGCCGGGTGCCCGCTGAGCCTCGTCGGCGCGGCTCGCGCGGAGCGGCGAAGAGTAGAGCCAACAGCATGAGCCCCACCGACCGGCGCGGCTCGCGACCGGGAGGGCGCGAGAGCGCGCTCAGAACGTGCCGACCGTTTTGCTCTGGCTGGGCATGGGAGAGCAGCTCGCGCCGAGGGAGATCGTCAGCGCGTTGACGCGGATGCGTCCGACGCTGCCGCCGCCGCCGCCACCGTCCTGCACGTCACCCCCGATGGCCCCCGCCTCGGCGCCGCGGACGCCCCCCTTGCCCCCGGCGCCGCCGTTGCCGCCCGCGCCGCCGCCAGCCGCCGCCGTCAGGCCCGGCAGCCCGTCCTGGCCGTCGCTGCCGTCGGCGTCGCCGCCGCCTCCCCCTCCTCCGTTCGCAGCCACCGTGCCGGTCACGGTCACGGTTGGTGCCTCGAGCAGGAGCGCTCCGCCTGAGCCACCCCCCCCCGCGCCCTCGTTGCCATGCTGGCCGCCGGCGCCGGGCACGGTGACGCTGCCGCTGATCTGCAGGGTCCCGTTGCTGGCGATCTGGATCGCGCCCCCTCCGCCGCCGCCCTCGCCGAGGGGGCCGGTGGTGTTATTGCCGCCCGCACCTCCGCCGCAGCCGCCGTAGAGCGGGCTGAGCGTCACCGCGCCGTTGCTGGTCCCGCCCTCGCCTCCTGTCATGCCACCCGCCCCTCCCGAGGCGCCCCTGGCGCCGCCCCCGCCTCCGCCGGCGCTCGTCGTGCTCTGCTTCGCGCCGCCCTTGCCCTCGCCGCCGAAGCAGGTCACGCCAGGGCTCCCGCTCGTGCCGCCGCCGCCGAAGCCACCGGCCGCCGCGGTCGGCCCCGCTGGCAGCGCCTGCACGCTGCCGGCGATGGCCGAGACGCCGCTCCCGGTCAGATAGATCGCGAGGGCCCGGTCACCCGTGACCGCGAGCGTGGTCCCCACCGGGAGCGTCAGTCCGGTGAGCCCGAAGATCGCGAGCTCCGGGTAGGGCGCGCCCTGGGCCAGCGTCCCCCAGTAGATGCCTCCGAGGACCTTGCCGGGGCTGCCAGCGGGACGCAGCGTCACCGTCGCCTGGGTGACCTCGCCGGTGGTCGTGTTGAAGGTGAGGGTGCCGGTCGTCGGCGCCAGGGCCGCGCTCACCGAGTCGAAGAACGGCGCTGGGTCGAAGCCGCTCGGCAGCAGGCGCTTGCAGCGGCCGAGCGCGAGGTCGCAGCCGAGCGGGCAGGCGCCGCAGGACGGCAGATCGTGGGGTGCCCCCTCGACGGGCACCGCGCGATCCGTCGGCTGCGCCTCGGGCCTCGACCCGTCGAACAGACGCTGCTCGGCGGAGCTCGTCTCGAAGACAGCACGATCCCTCATCGCGTCGACGCCTCCCGCCTGGCAGCGCGCCGCGACGCAGGCCAGCCCCGGGCCGCACGGGTCGCCGGCGCTGCAGGGCCGTCCCTCCCCGACCAGCGGCGTGACGCGGCAGGCGCTCACGGTCAGGAACGCGCCGAGCACCAACGCCAGGCGAAGGAAGTACGCCGTCGCGGCCACGACTCGATTGTACCCCCGCCCGTGAGGAGGGCACCAGCAAGCTGCCGCCAGCGGCCCTCGGCGGGTGACGACGCGGGCT
>JAKLHH010001033.1 GCA_022710245.1 Myxococcota bacterium | reverse complement strand
CGGACGATCCCGAGGACAAGGACGGCTTCGAGGACGAGGACGGCTGCCCCGACCCGGACAACGACAAGGACGGCATCCTCGACGTCGACGACCTCTGCCCGAACGACCCCGAGGACAAGGACGGCTTCGAGGACGAGGACGGCTGCCCCGACCCGGACAACGACAAGGACCGCATCCTCGACAAGGACGACAAGTGCCCGAACGAGCCGGAGACCTACAACGGCTTCGAGGACGAGGACGGCTGCCCCGACAAGGGCCGCGTGGTCGTGCACAAGGGCCGCATCGAGATCCTGGACAAGATCTACTTCGAGACCGACAAGGCGATCATCAAGCCGATCAGCTACCCGATCCTCGACGCCATCGCGGCCACCCTCAAGGGCAACCCGCAGATCATGCAGGTCGAGATCCAGGGCCACGCGGACGAGCGCGGCTCCGACGACCACAACCTGAAGCTCACGGATGACCGCGCCCACGCCGTGCAGGCGTACATCGTGAACAAGGGCGTGGAGTCGAACCGCCTGCGAGCCAAGGGCTACGGCGAGACGCGCCCCGTCGACAAGCGCCACAACGAGGAGGCGTGGTCGAAGAACCGGCGCGTGGAGTTCGTCATCCTCAAGCGCCAGGACTAGCTCCCGGTCACCTCCCCGCAGCACCCGCTCCCGTGCGCATCCCCATCGGCCCAGAGTTCGTCGCAGAACGCCAGCGCTACGATCTGCGCTTCTGCTGCGAGGACTGCGCGTACCTGACCGCCGAGGGCAGCTGCGCCCACGGCTGGCCGCAGGAGGAGCACCGCGCGGCCTACTACGAGGGGCCGCGCGAGACGCTCACCTTCTGCAAGGAGTTCGAGCTCGCCTGAGCAGCGGCTACTGGCCCGCGCGGGATCCGCTCGCCTGCCTGCCCCGTGTCCCCGAGAGCTTGCGCTCCACCCAGGAGAGCACCTCGATCATCTGCTCGAGGACCAGCGCCGCCTCCGGACGCTGGGTGCGGCGCTGCACCAGCTCCTTGGCGAGCAGCGTGGCGATGTACCGGAGCTTCCTGGAGGCGTCACCCACCGTGGCGAGGTAGTCCGGGTGACCGGAGTTGTACTCCCAGCGCCCCTCGTGCACGCGTGAGCGCCAGGGCTCGCCGGGAGCGTGGACCGGGTGAGGCTCGGGGATCCCGAGGTCGGGGCGGGTGGCCGCCGCCGGGATCAGCTCGAAGCTCGCCGAGGCCCGCCCGCGCCGCTCCCCCTGCACCGCCAGCACCGAGAGCGTGACGGTCCCCGGGCTGTCCCCAGCGAGCAAGCGCACCCCCCGCCCCGCATCCAGGACATCGAGGCCCGGCCTCGGCGCTGCCAGCTGCTCTCCTGCGTCAACCGCGATCACGCTCGCCAGTGCCCAGCCCTGCTCCAGCTGCCAGTGGAAAGAGACTCCCTCCTCGATCCGGCGCCCATCCGCGTCCCGCGCCGCCGCCCGCAGCCTCCTCGCGTGGCCCACCTCGAGCTCGCCTCCGGCTGGCTGGATGGCCACCTCGGCGAGCGGGCCGGGAGGGAAGAGCTCGGGCGCCTCGAGCTCCTCGAGCGAGTCGGGCTCGAGCTCGACGGGCGCGGCGCCCGCCTCGAGCGACGTGGCTGGCTCGAGGCCGGCGCCCTCGGCCAGCGGCTGCCCCTCGCTGGTCGCGGCGCCCCCTGTGCCGGCCACGCGATCGAGCTGACGCTCCACCTCGAAGAGCTCGTAGTGCGGCAGCCGGCGGCTGAAGTCGGAGAAGAGGCGACGGAGCTGGCGGCCCAGCTCCTCGTCGCTCTCCCGACGGCGGTCCTGCTCGAAGCGCCCGAGGGCCTCGGCCACCTGCGGCTCGAGCCCGCGCAGGGCCGCGAGGAGCGCGGCCGCGGCGGCGTTGGGCACGAAGCCCCGCCGGGAGCCAGGCGCGACCTCGAGCGCCGGACAGTCGACCGCGCCGGTCAGCCTCCCGCTGCTCCACGGCAAGTGATCCAGGCCCGGGATGCTCGCCAGATCGTCGACGACGAGGGTCCCGCCGGCGGCGAGGACGACGCGGCCCTGCTCGAGCTCGGGCGGCAGGTAGCAGAGCTCGAGGCGAGCGCGACCGTGGCCCTCCAGCTCGAGGCCGGTGAGCTCGGAGAGCGGCACGCCCTCGAAGCGACGCGGCGTCACACGGAACTCACGCTGGGCGAGGCCACGCGCGATCTGGTCGACCACGCGCAGCTCCACCGCGCGGCCGAGGAGCTGACCGCGAAGCTCCTCACCGAGGTAGTCCGCGAGGCGACGTCCGCGGAGCTGTCTCGCCGCGGCCTCGTGCAGGCTGACGATCACGACCTCGGTCCAGCGGTCCCCGAGATCGAGCTCGCGGCGCTCGCGGTGGATCTCGTAGCGCGGCGAGTCCTCCTCGAGACGCAGGACGTAGGTCGGCTCGTCACCCAGCTTGCTGCGCATCTCCAGCCGGCGCCCGACGGACCAGAAGCCGAGGAGGCCGATCCCGTACTTGCCCTGCAGCAGCAGGCGGTAGCGCTCCTCGACGGAGAGCTCGCGCTTGCGCGAGTGGCCGATGTTGGTCGCGATGTAGGCGAGGGCGTCCTTGCGCGGCAGCTCCGGCAGCACCCCCTCGCCGTCGTCGCGGACCGAGAGGCAGCGCACCCCACGCTGCTGGTAGCGGACGACCAGCACCTTGCTGGCGCCGGCGTCGAGGGAGTTCTGCACCAGCTCCGCGACGGCCTTGCGCGGATCGTGCTGCGAGCGCGCCAGGAGCCGGATCAGATCGAAGGGGTCCGCCGCGCGCAGCTGACCTGCCTTCTCGGGGACCTCTCGTCGGCGGGTGCGCGGGCGGGGCTCAGGCATCAGCCGGATCTAGCGCAGACCGGCTCGGTAGACCAGACCCTGGTTGCGCTCAGGGCGTGACGCTCGCGCTCTCGCCGTTGGCGAGCTGGGTGTCGCGCTCCTTGGCGCAGTCCTTGGCGCTCTCGAAGACGCCGTAGATCTCCGAGCCCTTCTTGGCCTTGCACTTGAAGAGCATCTTCACCCCCGAGGCGGTGCCCTCGCCCTCGGGGACCTCGCAGGCGTAGTCTTTCTGCAGCGTCTTGAGCAGCTTGCCGGCCACCTTGGCGCAGCGCACCTTCTTGGCCTTGATGAAGGGGAAGGCGAACTTGCCGCTCAGCTCGGGCTCGGCGGCGATGGCGCTGGAGACGAGCAAGGCGAGGCCCGCGGCGAGGGCGAGCACGAGTCCGGTGCGAGTCATCGACGATCCTCCACTGGTTGTTGGCTGGACCAGCCTGCCCGATCTGGAGGCGGCTGTCACGCGCGGAGGGCGACTGGAGCTCGCGCGCCTTCGCCCGCCCCCTCCCCTCCGTGCGCCTGATCGGCGAGCCGTGGAGAGTGGTACGCTGGAGGGGATGGCTCGGTGGGTGGTCTTCATCATGGCCGCGCTCGCGCTCCTCGGCTGCCACGGGATGCTGCCGTTCACGCCGGGAGGCCCGGCCGAGGACGCCGCGCGCGAGCGGCGCGGCGAGGGGCGAGATCTGGCCCCGAACGACCAGACCATGGAGAAGGACCAGGCG
>JAKLHH010001032.1 GCA_022710245.1 Myxococcota bacterium | reverse complement strand
CAAGGTCGCGCCACCGCCGCCGCCGCCAGGCGCCGTGTTCACATCGTCGCCGCCACCACCGCCGCCGCCGCCGTACAGTCCATCGCCGCCTGCACCCACGCCGCTGTCAGCCGGACCTCCCGCGCCTCCGGTGCCTGCCCCGTCGCCGGCGCCGCTGGTGCCTGCCTTGCCCGTGGCCCCGCCGCTCCCTCCGGCGTAGGCACCCGCACCGGCCGCGCCGCCGCAGGACGCTCCCCCGGTGCCCCCGTGCCCGAGCATCACGGCTACGACCTGGCCCGGGCTGATGGCGATCGTCTGCGAGGCGTAGCCGCCTCCGCCGCCGTGGCCGCCGCGGTCCTTCGAGTCGCCGCCGCCGCCGCCCCCGCCGCCGCCCCAGGCCTTGATGGTCACGCTGCTCATCGCACACGTGGCGGTGAGAGCCACGTCGCTGGTGACGACGAAGGTGCCCGGCGCGCAGAGGCCGGCGTCGCCGGGCTTGAGGTCGAGCGGCGCGACGAGCCCATCGAGCCTCCGCCCCTCGCCGCGCCACGCGTCCGGGCGCGGTCCATCGCCGCGCGGCCCGTCCCCGTGCGGCGCGTCGCCGGGGTAGCCGACCCGCGAGCACGCAGCGAGCGCGCAGCAGAGGACGAGCGCCAGGAGCGGGGCGTGCCGGCGGGCCACCACCCTACCCGACCCGTTGCCTCAGGTACATCTCCTGGATCGACTCGACGGTGTCCGCCTCGTGGGCGGACTTGTCGGAGCGGATGGTGACGAGCTTGGGGTCGCGGAGGCTGAGCTTGTTCGTCGCGAAGTCGCGCGCGATCCCCTCGAAGCGCACGGTGACCACGATGTGGGGCAAGAGCTCGAGGCCCGGCCGCGTCCCCGAGCTGGAGAGCCGCTCGATGCGCCGACCGCTGACCAGGCCCTCGCGCATGATCTCCCCCTGGATCTCCGCGTCGCGCACGCGGTCCACGCCGGCCACGTCGCCGACGTCCTCGAAGGTGCCGTCGGGGCGCCGCGCGCCGATCGCATAGGAGCCGAAGACGCCGGCGCGCTCCTTGGTGGTGACCGCGAGGACGCCCGCCAGCAGCACGAGGTCGAGGGTCTCCTCGGGCTTGCGCTTGCGCCAGCTCGGGTCGCGCGCCGAGAGCAGGTAGGGCCCGGCGAGGTCCTTGGTGATGATCCCCTCGTAGCCCTGCGCGCGGAAGTGCTGGTAGAGGCGGCTCACGTCGTCCTTGCTGCGCGCCTCCTGCCCCTCGACGACGGTGATGGGGAGCGGGAGCGGCATCTGCGCGAGCGGCGCGAGGAGCATCGGGAGCTGCTGCCGCCGCTCGGCGAGCGGCAGCCGCGTCAGGTCGCGCCCGTTCACGTAGAGGATGTCGAAGGCGGTGAAGCGCAGGCTGACCGAGACCGACTTCTCGCCCTGCAGCGCCGCGTAGACCTCGTAGACCGACGCCGGCCGCACGCCCTCCAGGTCGAGCACCGTCCCGTGCAGCTCGCCGTCGAGGATCAGGTCGCGCGCCGGGATCAGCTTGATGGTCGCGTCGAGCCCCGGGATCAGCTCGAGCCAGTCGCGCCGGTTGCGCGTGTAGGCGCCGCAGAGCACCGAGCCGCGCGCGTCGGTGGCCTTGTGCAGCATCAGGCGGATGCCGTCGTACTTGCGCTCCACCCAGACCGGGAAGCTCTTGAGGTCGTCGACGGTGCCGCCGGCGAGGGCAGGGCGCAGCGGGACGAGCGGCTGCAGCTGCACCTTGCGCAGCCCCTCGATGCCCTCCTCGGCGAGGATGCGCGCCACCTTGAAGGCGTCGGTGAGCGCGGTCGCGTGGGTGACCTGCTCGACGGGGGCGCCGTAGTGCTCGGCGAGGATGCGCGCGATCAGGTCGCCCTGGTAGTCCATGCCGAAGCCCGCCTTGCGCAGCACGAGCCGCGCCAGGAAGAAGGCCTCGAGCTTGCCCGAGCGCGCGAGGAGCGAGCGGAGCAGCGCGAACTTCACCGTGCGGCGCTGGTCGGGGAGGAGCCGCAGCGTCTCCAGCACCTCGAGCGCGGTGAGCGGCGGCTCCTCGCGCAGCGACGGGCGGCTCTCGGCGAAGAGCACCGCCACGTCGCCGACCCGCGCGAGCCGGTCGATCATCGCCTTGCGCTGCGTGAGCTGCACCGTCATCAGCAGGCGGACGAGGCTGTCCCGCTGCAGCGTGCCCGCGCGGCCGAGGAACGGGTCACCGAGCATGCAGGCGAGCTTCTGCTCGAGGGTGAGCCCGAGGTCCCGCGCCACCAGCTTCTTCAGCAGCACCTCGCGCGCCGCGGCGTCGGGCGGCGGCTCGCACTGCAGCCCGAAGATGGCCGCCGCCTTCTCCGGCTGCAGCCCGGCGAGCGGGAGGAAGAGCCCGCGGCAGAGGCTGTAGAAGGGGATGGAGTCGAGCGCGGTCGACGGCACGTCGCCGCCGCGCTCCTCGGCGAGCCGCTGGATCACCATGCGCAGGTGGAACGGCAGGCCGATCGCGTTCTCCAGGTACTCGGCCGAGGTCCAGCGCTGGCCGAGGGAGCGCGCGAACACCGTGAGCGAGCTCGCCGTGGCGTACCAGTCACGGACGTGGTCGCTGGTGACGTGCTTGAGGGTGAAGGGCGAGGAGGCGGCCATCGCGCGTCAGTCCTTCGGTGAGAGGACGGCGTACTCCTCGGGCTGCGCGTCGTGCACGGTGAGGCAGCCGGTCACCGGCTCGCGCGCGACGCGGATCGGGTGCGGGAAGGTCGGCGTGGTGACGCTCTTCACCGCCTGGATGATGTCGATCTTGTCGCGGTAGGAGCCGCCCCACTTCTCGGCGATCTCCTTCGAGCCGAGCGACATCTCCTCGAGCAGGAAGACCGCGTCGGCGGTGTGCTGCAGCGCCTCGCCGCCGACCGGCTGGCCGGTGTCGCGGATCTGCCCGATGCAGATGCAGGTGATGCCCTTCTCGTGGTTGTAGGTCTTCAGCGCGGAGAGGTTGTCGGCGGTGTGGGTCTTGGTCGGATCGAGGGTGTTGAGCGAGTCGATGACGACGAAGTCGATCCCCTCCTTCTCGACCAGGTAGCGGTAGCGGGTGACGAACTCGTCCCAGCTCTGCGTCTTGTGGTAGGGCGCGACGAGGACGTTGATGTTCTCCAGCACCTTCTTGACGAAGGTCTTCTCGTCGAGGCCGGTCGCGGCCATCCCGATCTTGACCAGGCGCGAGCAGAGGTCGTCGCGGCCCGAGCCCTCCGGGTCGTGGAAGCCCTCCTCGGCGACGACGAGGCCGACCTTCTTGCCGGTGGCGGCGACGCGCGCGAGACCGGCGAGCGCGGTGCGCGTCTTGCCCTTGCCCGGAGGGCCGGCGAAGGCCATGGTGCAGCCCTTGGGCACGCCGCCGAGCGCGGCCTTGGCGTCCTCGGTGAGGCACATCAGGTCGAGGACGCTGCCGAGCGGCACCGCCTCCTGCGTCTTGACCAGGTCGGTCAGCGTGGCCGGGTGGATGATCTCGGCGTCGAGGCCCTTGTCCCCGTCAGCCTGCGGCGCGGCGGTGGCGAAGGGCATCGCCGCCGGATCGACCATCGAGCT
>JAKLHH010001031.1 GCA_022710245.1 Myxococcota bacterium | reverse complement strand
ACGCTGGCGCCGCCCGCGGCGCGCTGAGCTCCGGCTGAGCCTCAGCGCTCACGCAGCCGACGGTACGCGCGCAGGCTCTCCACGTCCGCCAGGTCCTTGTGTCGGCCGACAGCCTCCTTGTTGTGGACCAGGTCCTCGAAGGAGAGGAACGGCACCACGAGTCCGAGCAGCTCGGTCTCGAAGCGGCGCGCCCAGGCGCGGTCGAAGAGCAGCCCCTCGGCATGACCGAGGATATCGATCTTGCGGCCGCCCTCGGCCCCGATGCGGAAGAAGGTGTACGGGTCGGCGAGATCCTCGACGGTGAGGGCAGTGACGTCGGCGCCCACCCGCTCGAGCGCCTCGCGCGCGCGGCGGGCGTTCTCCAGGGTGGGCTCGATCCAGAGGTCCAGGTCCTCGGTGGCGCGCACGTGACCGTGAGCGATGGTCGCGTAGCCCCCGACGACGAGGAACCTGACGCCGGCGGCGAAGAACTCTCGTAGTACGCTTCTGTACTCGTCCATCCTCGCCCCGCATGGCGAAGGCCAGCGCGATCAGCTCCTCCGCGGCCGCGAACCGCTCCTGCGGAGTGCGCGCGAGGTCCGCCGCGCTGAACCCGGCCCGCGGATCGTCGTGCCGCAGCCTCTCCACCACGAGCTTCATCTGGCCGGCACCTCCTCTCCCAGCCTACCCGCCGTCACCTGCCCGGGCAACGGGCTGCTTCACCCTCCTTCGCCGGCCCGCCTTGACAGCCCCTGGAGCTCACGCACATCATTCCCTTCCCTGGTGGAGGGACCCATGCTGCGTGTGCTCGTCCCTGGAGGGCTCCTCCTCCTGCTCCTGACCTCGCCGGCCGCCGCCCAGGACAGGTCCCTGGAGACGGCCAAGCAGTTCTTCGACGAGGGCCAGAACCTCTACGTGCAGGGCAAGTACGGCGACGCGGCCGAGCAGTTCCAGAAGGCGTACGACGCCAAGCCGTACCCGGCCTTCCTCTTCAACATCGCGGTCTGCCACGAGAAGAACCGCGACTACGTGAAGGCGCTCTCCTACTACGAGCGCTACCTGAAGGACGACCCGCACACCACCGACCGCGCCACCGTGCTGAAGCGGATCGCCGCCATCCGCGAGCACCTGGCCCCGAGCGCCACCTCGCAGCCGAGCTCGCAGCCGGCGCCGCCGCCGACGCTCCCCACCGTCACCACCAAGGGGCTGGTGGTCATCGAGTCCAAGCCCGAGGGCGCGGCGATCTACCTCGGAGACAAGCGCCGCGGCATCTTCACCCGCACGCCCTACACGGGGAACCTCAACCAGGGCGAGCACACGGTGATCGTCGAGCTGCGCAAGTTCAAGCCGGAGCGGAAGACCTTCTACGTCCGCTCCGATCGCATGGTCTACCTCTACTTCGCGCTCAGCGCCGAGGAGTACCTGGGCTGGATCGAGGTGAAGGCGAACGTCCCCGGCGCGGACGTCTTCTTCGATCAGCGCAAGGTCGGCGCCGTGGGGCGGACGCCGTACACCGGCTTCCTGCGGCCGGGCAAGCGGACGCTGATCGTGGAGAAGCCAGGCTACACGCCGGTCGAGCGCACCCTCGACGTCTCCGCCGGCAAGGACCACGTGGTCAACCTCGACCTCGAGCGGGTGAAGTTCGGCTGGCTGCGGGTCACCGGCAAGACCACCGAGGGCGCCACGGTGAAGGTCAACGGCAAGCCCCTCGCCTGCCCCGAGTACCCCTGCAAGGCGGAGCTCGACCCGGGCAGCTACTCCGTCGAGGTGCGCCGCAAGGGCTTCAAGCCCTACAAGGAGACCGTGACGGTGCAGCAGGCGACCGAGTCGCAGCTCGCCGTGCGCCTGATGCCGCGCCCGCCGCGGACCAAGGCCTACGTCAGCTTCGGCATCTCCGGCGCGCTCCTGGTGGGCGGCATCGTCGCCGGCGTGCTCAGCGTCAAGCGCGGCGATTCACTCGCGGCCGACGCCGCCGCCGGGCGCGTCTACGACAGCGGCGACTCGCGCCTGACCGAGGGACGCATCATGGCGGTCTCCGCCGACGTGCTCTTCGGGCTGGCGACGATCACCGGAGGCCTCGGCCTCTACTACATGTTCCGCAACGAGGGCCCCGACTCCTACGGGGAGACGCGGACGAACAAGATCGCCGTGACGCCGCTCGTCAGCCCGAGCATGGCCGGGCTCGCCGGCCAGGTGAGGTTCTGACCATGCGCGCGGTCATTGATTGGTCGCGGCAGCTCCGCACGACCGCCCTCTGCGCTGTGCGGCGCCGCTCCCTCCTCTGCCTGATGACGCTGGCGAGCGCCTGCACCTTCGGCCGCCTCTCCGACCTCGAGAGCAGCGCCCCCGCGGTGCGCGTCGCGGGCGCCGGCGACATCCACTCCGCCAGCTTCGGCGACGACGTGGTCGGCGTGCCGCTCACCGCCGCCGCGCAGGGCGGCACGGTCTTCGCCAGCGGCAACGGCAGCGCCGCGCTGAGCAGCGTCTCGCTCGACCCGGGCGGCATCCCGACGCTGGCACAGAGCACCCCCGAGAAGGTCAGCGTGCAGCTGGAGAACCCGACCCGCATCGAGGGGCTGGGCCTGCCGCGCGCCGAGCACCTGAGCGCCAACGGGATCACCGGCCCCTTCGCCTACGTGGCCTCGGGCGGCACCGTGCGCGTCGTCGACGTGAACGCCTTCAACGCGGCGGCCACCCTGCGCCCGAGCAGCACCTGGGGCACGGCGGTGGTCGACTTCGGCCTCTCGGTGACCGGCGCCAGCCTCGGACCCAGCCAGGACGACCTCGCGGTGGGCGCGCGGGGCGGGCTGGTGCTGTTCGCCACGCTCCCCGGCGCCTGGCCGCAGATCGACGGCAAGCCGGCGATCCTCGCCGGCGGCACCGACTGGCCCTCCGGCCCGCTCACCGCCGTCACCGCCGGCGACCTCGGCGCGGGCAAGGGCACCGACGCCGTGGTCGCGGGCGCGCCCGCCGAGGACGCGGTCGTCATCGTCGCCAGCCCGGCAGACTGCTTCACGACGCCGAGCTGCGCCTTCACGCGCCTGCTCGCGCCCGACGGCGCCAAGGGCTTCGGCTCCGCGCTCCTCATCGCCGACGTGGACGGCGACGGCAAGAACGAGCTCGTCGTCGGCGCCTCGGGGAGCCGCCAGGTCTTCGTCTACGCCCTCGCCAGCGGCGACCTCGACCCGGGCAGCCGCAAGCTCAGCGCGAAGCGCACGCTGTCGCAGGCCGACCTCGGCTTCGGCGCGGCGCTCGCCTTCGGGGCCTGGAACGGCGGCGCCCCGCTCCTGATCGTCGGAGCGCCCCAGGCCGTGGTCGGCAACGCTGGCGACGCGGGCCGCCTCTACCTCTATCGGCAGGACGGCACGCCGCCGCCCGGACGCGAGGACGGCCTGGCGCTGGTCAACCCGCGCCCGAGCGATCTCCTCGGGCGCCGGCTGACCACCCTGCCCTTCCGCGGTGCCAGCGGCGCGGTCACGCCGCTGCTCGTGGCCTCGGGGCACGACGCCGTCTACATCTTCTTCTCCAACCTCGTCCCGGGGCTCGTCGACCCGCGCAAGCGCTAGCCGAGC
>JAKLHH010001030.1 GCA_022710245.1 Myxococcota bacterium | reverse complement strand
GCGTCCCCCTGGTCAGCGCCCTGGTCGGGCAGATCCACCGCGAGGTCAGCGGGACCGTCCAGACGCGGGGCGAGCCCGGACGCGTCGAAGCGACAGCTCGTGATGAGGAGCGCGGCGAGTCCAGTGAGCGCCAGCCACACCTTCATTCACCTTACATCATAGCACGGCGCGCCTTGGTGCTGGACCGCGACCGCCGTTCAGGTACGCTGAGGCCCGCGGCACGAGGCCGCGCCAGGAGGCGCACGATGGACGTGAGCAAGGCCAGCTACAGTGACCGCGGTGAGGGCCGCGCCGTCGTGATGATCCACGGGTTTCCCCTCGACAGCAGCCTCTGGGACGAGCAACTCGCCCTGCTCGCGCGCGGGCTCCGCCTGATCCGCTTCGACCTGCCCGGCTTCGGTGGTCAGCCGGCGCCCGAGGGACGGGGCAGCATGGGCCTCTACGCGGAGGCGGTGCGCGAGGTCCTCGACCGAGCCGGCCTCGAGCGCGCCACCCTCTGCGGGCTCTCGATGGGCGGCTACATCAGCTTCGAGGTGCTGCGCCGCTTCCCGGAGCGGGTCGAGCGGCTGGTGCTCTGCGATACGCGCGCCGAGCCCGACGGCGCCGAGGCGAAGGCGGCGCGCCAGCTCGGCCTGCGCCAGCTCGCCAGCGGCCAGCGCCGCGAGCTGCTCGAGGGCTACCTCCCGAAGCTCCTCTCCGCCGCGAGCTACCAGCGCGCCGAGGTGGTGGAGCGCGTCCGCGCGATGAACGCGCGCGCGTCCGACGCTGGCATCGCCGCCGCGCTGCAGGCCATGCACGACCGCCCCGACTCGACGCCCCTCCTCGCCGGGATCCGCGCCCCGACGCTGATCGTGGTCGGCGCCGAGGACGCGCTCACTCCTCCGTCGGCCGCTCGCGCCATGCAGCAGGCGATCCCGGGGAGCCGCCTGGCGGAGATCCCGGGCGCCGGCCACCTGACCCCGATCGAGAACCCCACC
Source organism: Myxococcota bacterium (assembly GCA_022710245.1). The sequence goes on along the minus strand of JAKLHH010001030.1, from coordinate 2,592 downwards.
GCCTTCAACGAGGCGCTCGCTGCCTTCCTGGCTGACCAGCCACACTAGACAGTGGCATGCGAAGAGCTTAGAGTCCTCGAATGAAGCCGATGAAGCCCTTCACCTTCCCCGCAGAGCAGAGCTGTCCGCACTGCCACGGGCGCTTCACGCAGGCGATGCGGCGGTCGGAGTTCGAGCCGGTGGTGGTCGTGGTCTGCCCGCAGTGCAGCCAGCTGCTCTGGCGGCCCGGGATCGACGACACGTCGCGGCTCTTCCCCTTCGATCCCGACGCCGACGCGGGCGGCATCTAGCAGCTCATGGCGCGCACCGTCCTCCTCCTCCTTGGCCTCCTCGCAGCCTCTTGCTCTTCCTCCCGGCGCACCGAGGACGCCCACCCCGGCGGTCCGCCCGAGCCCGAGGAGCGCTTCGGCAACGACCTCGAGCTGGTCAGCCGCTTCGTCGCGCTCAAGAGCTGCAGCTACCAGGCGAGCCGCCTCGACTACTCCTGCCCCGCGCTGAAGGAGCTGCGCCAGCGCCTGGAGAGCTGGCGCGCCCAGCCCGAGCGCCAGGGCAAGCTGGTCCCCACGCTGCTGAACCTCCTCGAGAGCAAGCAGGAGCTCCGGCGACTGATCGCCGCCGAGCTCCTCTTCTATGATCACCGCGAGCCGCGGGTGGTGAAGGCCCTGGCCCAGGCGCTCGGCCGCGAGAAGGTCCCGACGGTGAAGGCGACCCTGCTGCGCCAGCTCTGCTGGAACCTCACCCCCGAGGTCGAGCGCACGGCCCTCGCGCTCCTCGACCGCACCGGGCCCGAGGTCCTGCGCGCCGAGGCCGCGCTCTGCCTGGGGCGAGGCGGGCGCCTCACGGCGGCGTCGGTCGCCGGCCTGCGCGAGGCGCTGCGGGGCGACCCCGCGCCGGCGGTGCGAGGCAACGCGTGCGCGGCGCTGGGCAGCGCGCGCGCGAAGGAGGCCGTGGCCGAGATGGCCGCGGCGCTCACCGCGCCCGAGGTCGACTGGCGCTGCTCGATGGCGCTCGCCGCGGTGGGCACCCGCGAGGCGTACCTCGCGCTCGTCGCCGGCGTCGAGGCAGCGGCGAAGCGGGGCGTGATGCCGACGCAGCACGTCTCCGCGCTCGCCTCCTTCGCGGAGAGCCCGTTCTTCAGCAAGAGCGGGGCGCTCGCGCTGCTCTCGCGGGTGGTCGGCGATCGCAAGCTGAGCTGGGTCGCCCGCAAGCGCGCCGTCGCCGAGCTGAGCCGGCTGGGCGGCAAGGCGGAGCTGCGCAAGCTGCGCTCGGGCCTCGAGGGGGAGCCGGACGAGGCGGACGGCTACGTGAAGGCGGAGCTGGATCGGGTGCTCTCTCGCTAGAGCACGTGGTATGCTGCCCGCGGTGATGCCGTGAAGTTGCTCCAGCTGGCCGCCTGACCTCGGTGTCTCAGTGAGCTTCGCCTGCTCGCGTCCAGCGGACGCTCCACGATGAAGGGCAGACTCCTCGAGGCAGGCTACCTCGACGAGACTCCCCAGGGCCTGCGTCGTCTGGTCCTGATCCTCTACGGGCTGGTCACGCCGCCCTTCACGCTGCTCCTCGCGCTCATCGCGAGACCTGGCCTGCGGCTCGCGGCCGCTGCCATCGTCTTCGGCCTCTGTCTGCTCGGCTTCGTCTGGACCTGGCTTCGCGACCCGCGGTCACCGCGGACCTGGCTGCTCCCCGCGGGGATCATCCCGCCCCTCTGCTGCGCGGTCGGCTACCACGTGAGCAGCGGCGCGGGCGGCGCCTTCCTTGGCGTGATGGCGGCGGCGATCGCCTGGGCGGGCGTGCTCTTCGAGGCGGGCACCGTGATCGCCGCGCTCGTCACCGCCACGCTGGGCTGCTTCGCGGCGGTCTCGCTCGACCACGGGCCCCTGCTCGGCGTGGCGAACGCCGGCCTCTACGCGGTCATCCAGGCGCTGGTCGCGGTGGTCGTCTACGGCAAGTCCTGGCGCCGCCGCCGGGACCGCCTGCTCAGCCTCGAGCGCCAGATCAACGACATAGAGCTCGTGCTCCGCTCCAGCGACGGGCGGCTGGTGGATGCCAACGATCGCGCCCTGGCGGCCTACGGCTACTCGCGGGAGGAGCTGCTGACGAAGCGCATCCACGACCTGCGGGCACCGGAGAGCGTCAGCCTGGTCGAGGGACAGATGGGCCAGGTCCGCGCGACCGAGAACTACGTCTTCCAGACGGAGCACGTGCGCCGCGACGGCACCACCTTCCCCGTCGAGGTGAGCTCGCGGACCTTCTGCTCCGGCGGGATCGGCTACCACCACAGCCTGATCCGTGACGTCACCGATCGGCGCCGCGCCGAGGACGAGCACCGGCTCCTCGCCACGCTGCTGGCCGAGATGTCCGAGGGGGTCGTCGTGGTCGACCTCGACTTTGTCATCCGCTACGCCTCTCCCGGCGCCGAGCGGATCACCGGCCGGAGCGCCGCCGACCTCGTCGGCAGGCCGCTCCCCTCGCTGATGGGCCCCGACATTCCACCCGGAGCGCCACGAGCGCTGCTGCAGCGGGTGCTGGCCCGGGGGGCCGTCACCGAGCTCCAGCGGGCGCCGCGCCCCGACGGCACCTCGCTCACCTTCGCGG
>JAKLHH010000103.1 GCA_022710245.1 Myxococcota bacterium | reverse complement strand
AGCCCTCGGCCGCGAGGGTGTCCCACGTGACGTCGAGCTCGACGGGAATCCCCGCGGCTGCGTCGATCTCCTGCTTCAGCTTCGGATAGACGTTGTCCTGGAAGTCCTTGATGCCGCGTCGCTCTGCGAGACCCATTGGTCGGCTCCTTTCGGGCGTATCTTGCTTGTCGTTCGGTACCTGGCCGGTCACTGGCCAAGGGAGCTGGCGGCTCCCTGCGCACCCCATTGCATCCGCAGTGCCGCCCCGTGGCCTGGCTGCTCCCGCACACGTTCCAAGGACCTGGCCCGGGCAAGCGGAGCCACCGCGCGGGCGCCCGGCAAGAGCTCGCCAGCAGCGGCAACGTGATGGCGAGCCCAAGCGTCAGCGGTAGCGTCGGATCAGCCAAGCCCCCGGCCGGTCATGGCGCGTGACCTCCAGCGGCCCGGCGAGCTTGCTGCAGCGGGTCTCTCAGAAGGTCCCCGCCAGCGCGACGCCTGAGGTGCGGCTCGACTCTTTGCTGCCGAAGTCGGTGAAGAAGAAGAGCGTCGCCGAGGCCCCGGCGGCGGCGAGGGTGACCCCGAGGAGGATGTTGGTGGCGAGCCGATGCCGATAGAAGGTGTCCGCCGTGGCCCGGGTTGGCTCCGCGTCGAAGGCGGAGCGCTTCTGCAACGTCACGGCCCCGAGCGCTGCCGTCGCGACCGCGAGCGCCACGGTGGTCGACGCCGTGATCCAGAACCAGTGGGGCTTCTGCCGCCTGCGTGAGGGCCGGTCGGCACCCGGCGGGTCGCCGATCGGAGCGGGGCGGAGCTCCACCGTACGCTGCTCGCCCTCGGTGAGCACCACCTTCGAGGCCGCGAGCACCCTGCCGCTCCGGCGGAGCTCGATCACGAGCCGGCCTGGGTTGACGGCCACCCGCAGCGGCGCCACCCCGACCGGGCGGCCGTCGACGCTCACCTCCAGCCCCGGGCTGCCCGTCACCCGCAGGCCGGCCACCCGGTGCTCCACGGCCTCGAGCGCCCGCTGGATCCGCGTGGCGAGCAGCGTGGCGCGCGCGCCCTCCTGCAGACAGCGTCGGTAGTGCGCTGCCGCCTCGAGCGGCTGGTTCAGACGCTCGTGGCAGCGGGCTTGGCTGCAGAGCACGGCGTGGTGTGGACGCAGGCTGTAGGCCCTGCGGAACGCCACCAGCGCGGCAGCGAAGTCCCCCCTCTGGAAGAGACGGGTGCCCCGCTCGAAGGCAGCCTTCGCCGCATCGACCTCGACAGCGGGTGCGTCCGCAGACGCCGTCAGCGAGGTGCCCGCGAGCGTGAGCAGCAGGGCCCAGCGAAACAATGCCATCATCCACGCGACCTAGGTCCGCCTATTCTAGCTCCGGAGGTCGCTCGCGTCGACTGCGGCTCGGGCCTCAATAGGGATTCGACAGCACATCCGTGTCGCTGAGAGTGCCGGGGTCCGGGTGAGGGTGGGCCGCCCGAGGCTCGGGCGTGGCCGGCTTGTGGACCCGGGCAGCCGGCGCCCTCGTCGGTCGCTTCGTGCGGACCAGCGGCGGAGCCGCCGCAGGAGCCGACGCAGGACCACGACTCTCCGGGACGAGCACGACGGTGAAGTCACCGCCCGCGGCGAGTGAGATCCACCGTCGCTGGGGCTGGTGGCCGGGCGCGCTGACGAGGAGCTCGGCCCGTCCCGGGCGCGCAGGCTGCTGCACGCGGAAGGGGTTCGCCCGCCGGAGGCCGTCGAGGAACACGGCGGCGCTCCCGGGGAGCGCGCGGACCGAGATGGTCACCTGAGCGACCCGGGTGGCACGCGGCCTCGCGTCGGGGGTGGCCGGCGGGGGGAGCGCGGAGGCCCGGGGAGGGGTCGGCGACAGGCCGACCGCCAGGGCGCCCGCCACGGCGGCGAGGAAGAGCACACCAGCCACGACGGCGAGGAGGCGGCCCCTGCGCCTCGCGACCTTCTCCTCGTGCGGGGCGACAGGGTGGGCCTCAGCCGCGCAGGGCTCCGGGGCGTCCGGGGCGGCGGCAGCGGCGGCCTCGACGGGCGGAGCGACCACGGCGGCGTCTGGGGCTGGTCGCACGTCGAGGGCAGTGGTCGCGTGCGCCAGCGTGACCGGCGCCCGCGGCCGACGACTGGGGACGGTCGGTGTGGGATCGAGCACGCGCCCGCGCTCCACCGAGGCGACCGCCACGTCGTGCCCCGTGGGCACCCGGACCGAGAGCTCGGTGCCGACCAGCTGGTCGTCGCTGTCGCTGTCCGCTGAGCTTGCGTCCAGATCGTAGAGCGTCAGCAGCAGCGCTCGCAGATCGGAGGCGCCCGCGGAGCAGGCGGAGCGCTGGAAGCTCTCCAGCGCTCCGAGCATGGTCGAGGCCGTCGGGAAGCGCGCGTCGCGGTCCGGCGCCATCGCGCGCAGCAGCACGGAGGCGAGCTCCGCTGGCAGCGCCACGCCGCGCTCGGCGGGGGTGAGGAACTGCCCGTGACGCACCCGGCGCAGCATCTCCTCGAGGCCCGCCGCCTCGAACGGGTGTCGGCGGCAGAGCAGCTGGTAGAGCGTGACCCCCAGCGAGAACAGGTCGGAACGCTGATCCACGGCCTCCCCCCGCGCCTGCTCGGGGGACATGAACTTGACGCTCCCGTGCAGGTCTCCCTCGGTCGTCAGGCCGTGGAGCAGCGAGGTGCGCGCGATCCCGAAGTCGCTGATCTTGACCTCACCCTCGAACGAGCAGAGGACGTTCGCAGGCTTGATGTCCCGGTGCACCATCCCCTTCACCCTGCGGTGAGCGTAGTCGATGCCGCGGAGGACCTGCACGATGATGTAGACGGAGAGCTCGAGCGACGGCCACTGCCCAGACTCGCTGCAGCGGGTGAGCACCTGCTGCAGGTCGCGCCCCTCGACGAACTCGAGGGCCATGAAGTACTCGTCGTCCAGACGCCCCAGGTCCAGCACCTGCACCACGTTGCCGTGGAGCAGCGTCATCGCGATCTTCGCCTCGTTGATGAAGCGCTGGGCGAGATCGCGGTTGCTCGCCCACTGGGGCTGGATGCGCTTGATCACGACCGGCTTGCGGAACCCGTCCACCCCGAGGGCGAAGGCGCGGTAGACCTCGCCCATCCCGCCGGAGCCGAGCTTCTCCACGATATGGTAGCGCCCGTACGTGCTCATGAAGGAACTCTGGATTATCGCATGCGGGCCAGGCCCATGAGAACCCCAGCGCCGCCAGCGCCGCCAGCGCCGCGCTGAGCTACTACTCTGGGCGTTCTGCCAAGTCGGCATGGAGTCGGATGGGTCTCTGGTGCACGGCCGGCCAGTGCGCCACCACCTCGGGCTGCTGCCCCAGCTGCCCCAGCTGCCCCGCGATCGGTGGCAGCTGCAACTGCGCGGTCTGCGACTGCGTGAGGCACTACTGGTGCTACTTCAAGCGGAGCTAGCGGTCGCGCTCGGCGTTGAACAGGGCAGGCTCGATGCACTACCATGAGCCATGCTCCGACGACACGACCTGGTCCTGCTCGGCCTCCTCTCGCTGGAGCTCGCCTGCTGTCTGGTGGGCATCGACGAATCGAAGATCCGCCAGGATCGCGCGGTCGGCGAGGCTCGACCGGGTGACGCAGCCGCCGATCGGAGGGACGCGCCCGGACGGGAGACCCAGCCGAGGGAGGGAGCAGCGCGAGAAGGTCGCGCCCAGGATGGGGGAACCCACAGGGTGGTGTGGTCCAAGCGGTTCGGTGGCTCGGGCAAGGACCGGGGCCTGAGCGTCGCGGTCAACGGCAGCGGCGACGTCATCGTCACCGGGTACTTCGAGGGCATCGCCGACTTCGGCGGGGGCCCGCTCAGCAGCGCAGGAGACTGCGACATCTTCGTCGCCTACTTCGATGCCACCGGAGCGCACCGCTGGTCGAAGCGCTTCGGCTCCACCGGTGAGGACTGGGGCACCGCCGTGGCCGTCGACAGCAGTGGAGCCGTCACCGTCGCAGGCTACTTCAAGGGAACGGCCGATGTCGGTGGCGGGCCGGTGACGAGCGCGGGCGACAAGGACCTCTTCGTGGCGAGCTTCACCTCCATGGGCGCCCACCGCTGGTCCAGGCGCGTGGGCGGCGCCGGCCAGGACTTCCCCCAGGGGCTCGCCGTCGATCCGGGCGGCAATGTCACGGTCACGGGCTGGTTCGAGGGGAGCGTCGACTTTGGCGGCGGCGCGCTCTCGACCGACGGCGCGCTCGCGGACATCTTCGTGGCGAGCTACGATCACGCGACCGGCGCGCACCGCTGGTCCAAGCGCCTGGGTGGCGGCGGCGAGGAGTGGGGGTTCGCCGTGGCCGCCGACGCGAACGGCAACGTCTCCATCACGGGCCGGTTCAACGATCCCATGGACCTAGGGGGAGGAACGCTGACGAGCGCGGGCCTCTGGGATGTCTTCCTCGCCAGCTACGGGCCGACGGGCGCCCACCGCTGGTCGAAGCGCTTCGGCGGGACAGGGGGCGACTGGAGCGGCGGGCTGACGGCCGACGGCAGCGGCAACGTCACGGTCACGGGGAACCTCGAGGGAACGGTGGACTTCGGCGGTGGTCCGCTGACCAGCGCGGGCTTGGGGGACATCTTCATCGCGAGCTACGGACCGACGGGGGCGTACCGCTGGGCGCGGCGCTTCGGCGACGTTGCGGTCGACTACGGCCGCGGCGTGGCGGCCGACGCCAGCGGCAACGTGATCGTCACCGGCGCGTGCGAGGGCACGATCGACCTCGGGGGCGGGCTGCTGAGCAGCCTGGGCGCGCGGGACATCTTCGTGGCGAGCTATGATCCGACAGGGGCGCACCGCTGGTCGAAGCGCTTCGGCGGGCCGGGGGCCGGCGACTGGGGCTTCGGCGTGGCGCTCGGCACGGGGGGCCAGGTCGCCCTCACCGGTCAGTTCGAGGGCACGGCGGACTTCGGCACCGGCTCGCTCACCAGCGCGGGCGACGTGGACGCCTTCTTGGTCTACCTCGCTCCGTGAACCTGGTCAGGGCATGCGGATGCTTCGCGGTCCGTGTCTCCATCCACTGCGTCGTCGACGCGCTGGCGGGACGGGCTCGTGGGCGGACCCAATCACCCGTTGCGCCCGCACCAGCGCTTCACGACAATCGCAAGATGAACCTGCCGTTGCCGCCGGGGCTCGGGCTCAACGAAATCGTTCCCTACGGCCACCTCGGACCAGCCGCCTCCCTCGCTTGCGTCATCGTGCAGCTGGCGCTGCTCGGGCTACTCCTGGTGGTCGGTGTGCTCCGTGCGCTGAGCTGGTGCTCGAGGGCGCGTCGCGCGGAGCGCTCATTCGGACCGGAGGTGCCGCTGATGCTCGGCGACGCCTTCATCCACGGCACCGTCGAGCAATCACTCAGCAAGGCGGTCCCGGTGCGGGTCGAGGTGGAGCAGGAGAGATCTGGCGTCTGGGTCACGACCTGGAGAGAGTCGGGCCGCCGCGTCAACGTCGCGCCCTTCTACCTCCGCCACGCCTCGGGTCAGCGTATTCGAGTCGAGCCCGATCGCACCGTCCAGCTGGTCCATCCGATCGACCAGGGATATCCGGTGGACCCGACCCGGCGTGTCCGCGTGGCCGAGCTCGCACCCGGCGAAACGGTGTTCGCCGTCGGAGCGCTGCGTCGCGGAGTCGACCCGGAGGCAGAGACCAGCTACCGCGGCGGCCCGACCGTTCTGGTGCTGTGGCCCAAGCTCCTCTCCACCGAGCCGCTCGGGGTACGCTTCCGACGCCGCGCGACCGCCCACGTCCGGTTCCTCGCTGTGCTTGTCCTCGTGGCGCTGCTGCCGCACGCGCTGCTGGCTCGTTACTACCGCGGCCTGGCGTTCGGAGTGCCGGGCCACGCTGTCCTCGCCGCCATGACCGTCGTGGGTGCCACCGATGACGAGGGGAAGACCGTTTCGCCTTACACCTACTGGGTCTGGCTGGAGCCCACCGAGCAGCACGAAGTGCTTGCCAGGCCCGGGAGCGGTCGCGAGAAGGTCGAACGTGACCTCTACCACCGGCTCAGGGAGGGCATGGTGCTCCCTGCTCGTGTGACCGGGGGCCTGGTCCGTCTTGGTGCGGGCGCAACCTACAATGCCCGGCTTTGCGTCCTGCTGTTCGCGTCGCTCGTCATCGTGCTGACCGTCTATGTGAGGCAGGTCATTCGCCCATCGGCCTGGCACGAGGAGGACTGGTGAAAGGAGCCCAACGGCACCGCTCTCGGCATGCAGACCAACCTCCGCCGCGACATCCTCACCTGTCCTGGAGTTGCCACGCGCGGCAGATTCTCGCCAGGGCGCGCTGCGCGGCCATGGAGCGGTCCGGCAGGAAGCCCAGAGCTGGCGCTGATTCGTTGGACCTCGCTCTCCCGCAAGCCACACCGCAGGGCTGGAACGAGAGTTGCTCCTCTCTTCACCGGAGAACTGCGAGAGGAGCGCAAGCATGCCTCAGTCCACTCGTCTGCCGTGGTTCCTCGGCGCGCTCACCCTGCTGCTCGGATGCACCGGAGCGCTCGGTGGCGCCGACGAGAGCGGGCGGTCGACGGAGGGGCTGCCGGGCTGGTCGGGGCCGACCGCGCGCCTGACCTTCGCCGACGGCAAGCCGACCATCTCGATCAACGGCACGTCCGTCTCCCCCATCTTCCTCATGCTCAACGCGCAGGTCCCCTCCATCGTTGAGGCCCACGACTGGTCCGTCTTCGACTACGAGCTCAAGCTCGCCGCCGAGGCCGGGATGAAGCTGGTGGAGGTCGCTCTGCAGTGCGACAGCGAGGCCTCGGTCAAGGAGGCGGCGTCGCACCTCACCGCCAGCGGCGTCTACTACATGATCCGCTGCAACCTGGGGAGCCCGGCAGGCTACGCCGGGCCGGCGATGCGCTACCTCAGTCCATCCGGAGCGAGCTACGAGGTCCCCTCGCGGCTCTCGCTCTCCGAGTCGTTCTTCGCTGCGCAGCAGCGAGCGGCGGAGACGGCTCTGACGCTGCTCGACCGTCACCTCCCGGGCAAGATCGTCGGCATCCGGGAGAACAGCGAGAACTTCACCATGCCGCTCACCGCCTCGCAGGGCGAGCCCGGCGCGGGCGGGCAAGTCCCCTGGCGGGACACCGACGCGTTCTACTACCCCGACTACAGCAGCGAGCACGCCTCCAGCTTCTGTGCCTGGAGCGCGCTGCCGGGCGAGGCGAGGAGCGACTGCGCGCTGCCCTCTCCTGCCGCGCGCGCCCGCCCCACCCACGGCTCGATCTTCGTGGCGGGCACCGACCCCGACGCCCTGCGCGCGATCTACCTCAGCCGCTTTCACTCGCAGCGCACGGCGGACGGCATCAGGCGGCTCGCCGCGACGGTCAAGTCGGCCACCAGCCAGAAGGCGCTCTTCACCGCCTTCTACGGCTACCTCTACGAGTGCGACTGGGCCCTGAGCGGCACCGGTCACCTCGCGGTCAGGGAGGTCCTGGACGACGCCCGGATCGACGCCGTGGTGGCTCCCTACTCGTACCGGGTCTCCCGGGAGCTCGGCTACTCCATGGCGCCGCACGGGCCAGAGGCCTCGCCGCTCATCAACAGCAAGATCTGGATCCACGAGGACGACACGCGGACCCACCTCGACCGCCTCATCTGCGCCGCGAGCGCCGACCCGAGCTGCCTCGACCCCTTCACGCGCGCGGGCAGCCTCGAGGAGTCGGTGCAGCTCATCCGGCGTGATGCCTTCGCCGCGGTCCTCCGCGGCAACATGCTCTACTTCATGGATCTCTGGACCAAGGGCTGGTACGGCCACCCGAGCTTCGCCGAGGACAGCCTGGCCCTCTGGCAGGCGATCAGCGACGTGCGCAGGGCCATCGATCAGGTGAGCCTCACCGGCGGCTACAGGCCGCAGGTCGCCGTCCTGGTCGACGATCTCTCGGCCTCGCACTTCCCGCCCAGCCCGCTGACCGGGAAGTGCGAGGCCGAGAGATCGTCGACCAGGACGGGCACGCCGGTCAGCCACTACCTGCTCTCCGATGTCATGAAGGGCTCGTTTCCGGCCGACGAGATCAAGCTCGCGATCCTCCCGAACGCGTTCCACCTGGAGCCCGAGGTCCGGGCCGCCGTCGCGAGCAAGCTGAAGCGGGACGGCAAGACGCTCCTCTACGTCTACGCGCCTGCGCTCTTCGACGGGTCGCAGAAGGCCGACCCCGCGCGGGTCTCGCAGGAGCTCGGGATGGAGGTCGCGAGGGGAGCGGGTTCGCTCGCCCTCGCCACGCGCCACAGCAGCGGGGTCGTGTACGGCCCCGCGTTCGGGGTCGATCCGTGGTTTCACGTGACTGACGCGGCGGCGGCGGTACTCGGCCGCTTCGCGCAGAACGACCTCCCGGCGCTAGCCCGCAAGGACCTCGGCACGCACCGGGTGGTCTTCTCCGCCTCGCCGGGTCTGCCAGCGGAGCTGCTCCGGCAGCTCGCCATCGAGGCTGGCGTGCACATCTTCGCGGCGACCTCCGGCGACGCGGTCGACGCTCGCGGCTCGGCGCTCTCGATCCACGCCGGCGCCTCGGGGACCAAGACGATCACGCTGCCGGCGGCCGCGAGCACCGTGGTGGCGAACACCCGCGCGGGAGAGCAGACGCTGTGCAGCGACTGCAGCAGCGTGACCCTGACGATGAGCAGGGGCGAGACCGTGCTGCTGCGCCTTGCTCCCTCCTCCGGGAGCGCCGGGGCGACCAGCCCGATCGGCTGGCTCGACAGCGTCGCCGACGGGGTCGCGAGCGGCTGGGCCTGCGATCCCGACCAGCCCTCCGCCTCCATCCCCGTGCACCTCTACGTCGGAGGACCGGCTGGAAGCGGCGCGCTGGTCTACGGGGTGATCGCCTCGATGCCGAACGAGGGGGCGGTGACGACCGCTTGCGGGGGCGGCACCGCTCACCGGTTCAAGCTGACGATCCCCAACTGGACGGCGATGGCTGGCAAGCCCGTCCACGCTTACGGCGTCGACCTCACCTCGAACCCGAACGCTCAGCTCGCCGGCTCGCCGCGCACCCTCCCGGCAGCGTCTGGCCCGGGACCGAGCGCGGGGCCGAACGCAGGCGCCCTGTACCCGGCCGGCCTCTTCCGGGACGGCGCCGGCGGCTACCTCGGCAACGGCGTCGAGCGCTGCAGCTTCGAGTCAGGCCCCCACCTGGTCTCGTGCGGCTTCACCCAGGCCGACTACGACGGCGCCCCGCAGCACCCGCTGGCCTCGTTGAAGCTCGTCGACGCCGGCCTCTGCACGTGCCCCCAGCCGAAGTACTACGGGCTCTTCCGGGAGGGCGCGGGAGGCTACGTCTCGCTCAAGAGCGGCTATTGCATGCTGACCTCGAGCACGCACCTGAGCCAGTGCGGCTTCACCCAGGCCGACTACGACAGCGCGCCGCACAAGAGCACGGGCGCGCTTGGTGCGAGCCTCGGTGCCTGTCAGTGTGGACCGTGACCGTGGTCCACGCACCGTCGATGGCGCCTGAGACCGGGGGAGGCGGGCGGAGAGGCGGGCCAGCCTTTCACTCGCTCCCCGCCGCGCAGACATCGCAGTGAGCGGCCGGCCGGCAGCTCCGGCAGCCCGCCGGGCAGTAGACGCGCCCCGCGCAGGCACCGGCGCCGGAGCAGTCGAGCGCACAGGCGCAGCCGAGGCAGCTGGCGTGCTCCGCGCACGTGCCGGCTCCGACGCAGTTGATCGTGCATCGCGTCTGCTCCACGCAGTGCACGTCGCGGCACGAGGAGGCGCCCGTGCAGTCGAACCTGCAGGTCGCGCGCTCCCCGCAGTGGGTCATGCCACGGCACGAGGAGGGGCCCGAGCACTCGACGCTGCAGCTCCCCCGCGCCTGACACTGGACACGGTGGCAGGCCGCGTGCCCGGAGCACACCACGTTCGCTCTGAGCCCGAGCTGGACCGCGCCTCCGCAGGTGTCCCGGCCGGAGCAGGTGAGCTCGAGCTGGCTCGCCGAGGCGCAGGCGACCACGCCGCGGCACGCGTGGTCGCCGAGGCAGCGCACGGTAGCCCGCTCGCGCCCGCAGACCACGTCCTCGCAGGCGCCCGCGGCGCAGGTCACGTCGGTCGTCGTCGACTGCTGACAGCTCACGCTCCGGCGGCAGGCGTTGGGCCCGCAGGTGACGCGGCAGGGCCCCCTGCCGCCAGTGACGCCCTCGCAGGCGCCTGCGCCGCAGCGCGCGGTGAGCTCCGAGGCGAGGCTGCCGTCGATGTGCCCGCAGGCGGCCTCGCCGCAGGTCACCTCGCAGCGCAGGCCAGGCGGGCAGGTGACGCCCCTCTTGCACGAGCCCCTGGCGGAGCAATCGACGCGGCACAGATCGGCGGCGCAGCCGCCGCTGCAGACGGCGGGGCAGCCCTCCCCTGAGGCGGCGATGGCCGCTGCCGGGACTGGCGGCGCGAGTCGAGGGGCCGCGGGGCGCGGTCGGAGCGCGAGCCCGGCCACGAGCCCACCGACGGCCAGACCGGCGGCGAGCAGCAGCCACGGCCAGCGCGCTCTGGGAGCGTCGGGGGGCGGTCTGCGGGAGGGCCGCTCCGCGAGGGTCGCAGCCGCGCGCCGTGAGCGGGAGACGACCGTCGGAGCCGCTCCTTCCCCGCCGTCACCCTGGGACGGCGGCGGCTCGCCCGTGACCGCGACGCCGTCTTCGCCCGCGACGGCCGGGGCCGCGCCCTCGGCGGTGTGGTCCCTGACGGTCTCTGCCGTGCGGCCGTGCGCCTCCTCCGGCGCGCGGGGGCGCATCCCGCGCGACCGCGCCGCAGAGATCTCGTCGGGCCGCGGGCCCAGCGCCGACGCGATCGCCGCGACGAAGGCCTCCGCGCTGAGGAAGCGCTCCACCGGTGGCTTGGCCAGCGCCTGCGCCACCGCGTCCGCGACCGCGGCGGGCCAGGGAGGATCGAGCGCGTCGAGGCGCGGGGGATCGTCGTACATCACCCGGTGGAGCACCTCGACCTCGCTGTCGCCCGGGAAGGCGCGCACGCCGGCCAGCATCTCGTAGGTGAGCACGCCCAGCGCGAAGACGTCGGTCCGCGGGTCCACCTCCGAGCTGCGTCCGGCTGCCTGCTCCGGCGCCATGTAGTGTGGACTCCCCACGATCATGTTGGCTGAGGTCAGCTTGGATCCTGAGCCGTGCTGCTTGGAGATGCCGAAGTCGAGGACCTTGACCTGCGCCTGACCGTCGCTGCAGCGGGCGAGGAAGATGTTCTGCGGCTTGAGATCGCGGTGCACGACGCCGGCGCGATGGGCCACACCGAGGGCGGCCGCCACCTGCCGCAGCACCGTCAGCACCGCGGACGGCGGCAGGCGCCCCCGCGCCATGCGCGCGGCCAGGTCCTCGCCCTCGAGGAGCTCCATCACCAGGCAGTGGTGCTCGCCGACCACCTTGAAGTCCACCACCTCGACGATGTTCGGGTGCGCGAGGCGGGTGGTGACCATCGCCTCCTGGAGGAAGCGCGCGGCGCCGCTCCCCATGCGCATCACCTTCACCGCGAAGCGACGCGGCAGCACCGCGTGGCGGGCCTCGTAGACCTCGCCCATGCCGCCGGCGCCGATCTGGCGGGTGATGACGTAGGTCTCTGCGATGACGCTGCCTGGCTTGAGCATGAACGGCCTGTCGAGTCAGTCCCAGCGCACGGGGACCTTCAGCATCCCGCCGAGCTCACCGAAGGGGCGGCCGCGCTCCTCCAGGCTGAAGCGGCCGTAGGCGATGAGCCCGAACCCGGCCCAGAGCGTGACCGACCCCCCGGCCACGGTCTCGCCGCCGCCGGTGCGGAGCGAGGGACCGAGGCTGACCCCGACGTAGCGGCCGGAGATCTGCGCCTCGAGCGCGGCGCGGAATGCGCCCGGCGAGGAGAGGTAGCCGAGGTCGAGGACAGCACCAAGCAGGAAGGTGCGGTGCGATGCGTGGGCGCCGTCGTCGGTGAGCGGGCCGATCAGGAAGGAGACCTCGCCACCGTAGTGGCCGCCCGCGGCGGCCTGCCCGAAGCGATACGCGGCGAAGGGGCCAAGCGTCAGGTTCCACTGCCAGCCCGCGTGGCAGGGGTAGGGCGCGCGGCCGGCGCCGAGGCGCGCCGGGTCGTCACAGCGAGGGAGCGCGGCGGAGGCCGGCGCCGCCAGGCTGGCGAGGATCACGGCGAGGGAGAGCGTACGGACCATGGCGCGCAGGATAGCATGGCGGCCGGCGTAGCTCTGGTCCAGGCGTCGATCG
>JAKLHH010001029.1 GCA_022710245.1 Myxococcota bacterium | reverse complement strand
CGCCGTTGACCGCGCCGGCAATCGCGGCGGAGAAGTAGTCGGGGCTGCCCACCATCGCCAGCACCTCGCCCGTCTGGGGGGAGAGCGCGACGACGGCGGCGTTTTCCGCGTGGTGCCCGCCGGGGAGACATTCCGGCTGGTAGTAGCACTGCGCCAACAGCTCAAGCTGGCGGCGGGCGCTGTCGCGCGCGAGGTCGTTGAGGTCCACGTCCAGCGTGGTGTAGATGTGCAATCCGCCCGCCTCGAGCCGGGGCAGGCCCAGGGTTTGCTCCAACTGGCCGCGCACGTACATCACAAAATGCGGGGCGCGGATCGGGAAGGGGGCGGCGGCCAGCGCCAGGCGCTCGGCGTGGGCGGCCTGCGCCTCGGCGGCGGTCAGATAGCCCTGCTTGCCCATCAGCCCGAGGACGACTTGCTGCCGGTTTTTGGCGGCCGGCAGGTCTTCCAGCGGATTGTAGAGGGCCGGCAACTGCGGCAATCCCGCCAGCAGGCTGCACTCGGCCAGGTCGAGGGTGGAGACTGGCTTGCCGAAGTAGGTCTGCGCGGCGGCCTCGAGCCCGATGGCGCCGTGGCCGAAGGGGGCGCGGTTCAGGTACTGCTCGAGGATCTCGCGCTTGCCCATCGCCCGCTCGAGGCGGAGCGCGAGGACGAGCTCGCGGAGCTTGACGCCGAGCCCGCGCGACCGCCCCTGGCTGTGGAGCACGCGGACGAGCTGCATGGTCAGGGTCGAGCCGCCGTACGCGGCGCGCCCCGCGCGGAGGTCGAGCCAGGCCGCGCGCAGCAGCCCGAGCGGGTCGACGCCGCGGTGCTCGAAGAAGCGCGCGTCCTCGGAGGCGAGCAGCGCGAGCATCGCGTGGGAGGGGATGCGGTCGAGGGGCACCCAGCCCTCACGCCCGGGGCCGTCGCCGGGCAGGGAGGCGAGGCGCGCGCCGCTCCGGTCGAGGACGATCAGCGGACCGCCGCGGTCCGGCGAGAGGCGCTCCGCGGGGTAGCGGAAGGGGAGCACGGCCACCATCAGCGCGAGCTCGGCCAGGAGGAGGAGCGCGAGCGTGCCCTGCAGGCCGCGCCAGAGGACGCGGCGCAGGCGGCGCGGCCGGCGCGGAGCACGAGCGGCGCGGGCGGTGGGCCGCGTGGCGGTGCGCTTCGCGGCGGTCGGGCTGGCGGGGTTCACTTGACGATCTCCAGGCGAGCGGCCGCCGTGCGGCCGGTGACCTCGGGCTGATACATCGCCTCGGCGCTGGCCGGCGCGGCGACGAACTTGCCGGGGAGCGTGGCGCGCGCCGTGTACTCGACGGTGTGGCTGCCCGCCGGCATGCGGTCGGCGAAGGTCAGCACCTGCGCGTCGCGGAGCTCCTGGTAGACCCAGACAGCGCGCTCCCAGTACGGCTTGCGCCGGAGCGCCTCCTCCACGGTCTCGTGCCCGCGCCTGCCCGGGGCTGTCTGCTGGGTGGCCAGCTTCTCGTTCACCGGCTCGAGCCCGGCCGGGAGCCGGTCGACGACGGCGACGTAGGCCCGGTTGGCCTCCGCCTTGACCTCGAGGCGCACGGTGACGAGCTGCCCCGCGCGCGCCTTCTCGACGACAGCGCCGGTCGCCGGGTCGCGGTAGCTGCGCGTCAGCGTGAAGCCATGGCTCTCGGGCCTCTCGCCCGCGTCGCGGCGGGCGAGGAGCAGCCGCACGCTGTAGTAGGCCGGCCCGCTCGTGCGCAGGCGCAGCTCGCCCGGCTGCAGGCGCGCGAGCGGCACCGCCAGGGAGAGGAGCTGGCCGCCCTTGATCGCGCGCCGCGCCAGGCGCTTGCCCTCGAGGCCGAGCTCGACGCTGACCGTGCCCTTGCCCTGCGCGCGCGCCAGGTCGGCGAGCCCGATCAGCGCGTAGAGGTTCTCCTGCGTGTTCTCCCAGCGCCCGCCCTGCTGCGCTCGCTTGAGGCCCTCGGCGAGCTTGGGGACCAGCGCGTGGCGCGGCGCCCGGTCCTCGCGTCCCTGCGGGACGCTCCGGGATGAGACAGCGGGCGCCAGCTCGAGGAGCGCCGAGAGGACGATGGCCGAGGTGCGGACGTCCGAGCTCATGTAGTGGACCAGGCGCTCGCGCACCGCGCCGAGCTCGGGCACCCGCGCGACCTCGCCCTGCACCTCCGCCTTCGAGATCAGCTCGTCCCGCAGCGTGGCGACCTGCTCGGCCGGCGCGCCGGCGAGCTTGAGCGCGCGCAGCAGGAAGGCCTGGCCGTAGCGAGGCAGCCCGCGTCGCGCCTCGTAGAGGAGCGCGTTGAGGCCCGGGTCCGGGTGCCCGAGCGACGCCATCACGTAGGCGGCGGTGGCGAGGGTGGCGCTCTCGCCGTCGGCGGTGATCGACGTGCTCCGCGCCGCGCCGGCCCAGCGCCGGAGCGCCGCGACGCCGCGCTCCACCGTCTGCTTGTTCACGGCGACGCCGGCGCGCTTCGCCTCGTTGAGGCCGAAGAGCGCGTAGGCGGTGAGGTGCGGCTCGGTGGAGCCGCCGGGCCAGAGGCTGAAGTGGCCGTCGGCGTGCTGGTGGCGAGCCACCTTCTCGGCGCCCGCGCGGATGAAGGTCTGCAGCCGCGGGCCCTGGAGCTGGGGCATCCCGAGCGAGGCCGCCAGGTCCTGCACCTTGGTCAGCGGGATGAAGCGCGAGAGCGTCTGCTCGAGGCAGCCGTAGGGGTACTCGATCAGGTAGCGCAGGCCCTCCTGCAGCTCGGAGAGCCCCAGCCGGTCGACGCTGACCTCCAGGCGACTCTCGGCGCCCTCCACGGAGGCCGGCCAGGAGAGCGGGATGGCCGCTGCTTTTCCGTCGAGGTGGCCGCGGGCGAGGCTGGTCCGCTCCAGCGCGAGCCCGCGGGTGATGGGGAGCGAGAGACGGAGCGCGTCGCTGTGCGCGCCGAGCCGCGCCTCGAACTGGAAGGTCGCCTGCCCGCTGAAGCCCGCCTCGACCTCGAAGGGCACGCGCAGGGCGCCGTCCTTCGCCAGGTTGATCGTGCGGCGGCCACCAGCGAGCCGGACGCCGCTCGCCCGCGCCGTCACCGTGACGCTCCCGGCCGCGCCGCTGTAGTTGTGGACCAGCACGCCGACGGAGGCCCTGTCCCCGGAGGTGAGGAAGCGCGGCAGCACCGGCGTCACGAGCAGCGGCTTGCTGACGGTGATGCGGCTCTCGCCCGAGCCGAAGCGGCTGCCCCGGTCGGCGGCGACCGCCATCAGGCGGAAGGCGGTGAGGTTGTCCGGCGCCTTGAAAGAGAAGGCGACCTCGCCCTTCGCGTCGGTGAGCAGCGCCGGCGCCCAGAAGGCCGAGTTGACGAAGCGAGAGCGGACCTTGCCGCTCGCCGCGCCGCCCCCGTCGCCGCCCTCCTCGGGGTCGAGCTCGGAGGGGTCGCTCAGCCGCGCGACGCGGTTCCAGGTGGTGGCGCTGTCGACGCCGAGCCCCCAGGGCGCGTAGAAGGCCTTCATCGGGTCGGGGGTCTGGTAGGCGATGAGCTGCAGCACGCCCTCGTCGGCAGCCGACAGCGACAGCTCGGCCCGGACCGGGGCGCCGCCGCTGGTGACGCGGATGACGCCGGCGACCGGCTGGCCCGGCTGCA
>JAKLHH010001028.1 GCA_022710245.1 Myxococcota bacterium | reverse complement strand
GGCGGCGCGGAGGAGGAGGGGCGCGCGGAGGAGGAGGGTCGCGCGGAGGAGGAGGGCGCGGAGGAGGAGGGAGAGCCTACCGCGAGGTCGCGGGGGAGGAAGACGAGCTGCGCGCCACCAGGTGCGCGAGCCCGACGCAGGCGAGTGCGTTGACGAGCAGCCACCCCTCGTCGAGGAAGAGCCGGTTCGGGATCCACGCCACGTCCGTCGAGGAGAGCAGTAGCACGGCGAGGAGGTGCCCCGCCACGCCGACGGCGAAGCCGAAGAGCAGCCCGCGCGCCCGGCTCACGCTGTAGAGGACCAGGATCAGCGCGAGCGGGGCGAGCGCGCTCAGGAAGAGCGGGTTGCCGGCGGCTCCCACGCCGAAGACGACCCCGTCCCAGGCCGGGAAGCCGCGCGTCGCGAGGTCGTGGAGCGCGCCGAGCGCGCCGCTCTCCATGCCGAGCCTCGGCAGGAAGAAGAGCCCCGCCGAGCCGAGGAGCAGCCCCAGCGCCGCGCCGAGGCCGGGCCGCAGCGCGAGGCGGCCGCGGCCGTGCAGGCGGAGCAGCACCAGCAGCCCGAGCAGCGCGCCGAGCCCGAGGCGATAGCCGCCGAAGGTGGTCTGGCTCTGGGCCACGGCGGCCCCGGCGTCGACGATCCCGGCGCCGTAGTGGTCGTCCCGCTTGCCCTTGCCCGCCGGGTGCTGCGCCGTCGCCTTGAGGACCTTCTCCACCGCGTCAGGCTTGCTGACGCCGCTCTCGACGACGAGCGCGGCGACGCCGGCGACGTGCGGGCTCGCCATCGAGGTCCCCATGAAGAGCAGGTAGTCGTCCTGATCGGGGTGCCCCGGGACGATGGTGTTCTGCAGGACGCCGTCGGGCATACCGTCGCCGTTCTGGTCGACGCGCGTGTTGCCGCCCGGCGCCGCCACGTCGATCTCCTTGCCCCAGTTCGAGTAGAAGGTGGTCTTGCGGTCGAACTGGGTCGCCGCGACGGCGACCGCGCCGGGGTAGGCGGCCGGGTAGCCCACGCGGCCGCGTCCATCGTTGCCCGCCGCGCAGACCACGGTGACGCCGCGATCGTGCGCGTACTTTACCGCGTCACCGAGCACCTTCGACGAGCGCGCGCCGCCGAGGCTCATGTTGATCACCTTGGCGCCGTGCTTGGCCGCGAAGCGGATCGCCTCGGCGATGTCGCCGACCGAGCCGAAGCCTCGCGCCGAGAGGACCTTGAGCGGCATGATGCGCGCGCGGTAGGCGATGCCGGCGACGCCGATGCCGTTATGGGTCGACTGGGCGATGGTGCCGGCGACGTGGGTGCCGTGGCCGTGGTCGTCGTTCGGGAAGGCGTTGCCGTTGACGAAGTCGTAGCCCGGCACGAACTCGGTCTGCGCCAGGTCGGGCACGCGCTTGAACGCGCCGCGGTCGCGGTAGGCGACGCCGGTGTCGATCACCGCGACGATGACGCCCTTGCCGGTCGCCCGCGGCCAGGCGCGCTGCATCTCGATCTGATCGAGGTGCCACTGGTAGCGGTACTTGGGGTCGTTGGGGAAGCCTCCCGGCGGCGCGGCGGCCTGCCCGCTGAAGCGGGTGGCGACCTCCTCCAGAGGAGGGATGCCGTAGATCGCGTCGGGCTCGGCCACCTCCACCGACGGCTCGCCGCGCAGCCGGCGCAGGAGCTCTCCCAGCCTCCCCGCCTTGACCCGCGCACGGAAGAGCTTCTCGTCGGCGAGGGAGAAGGCGCTGTTCGGACGCAGCTTGAGGTCATAGCGGCGCTCGAGCTCCTGCACTGTGGCGGGGCTCACGTCGTCGCGGAGGTCGACCAGCACGTCGCCCTCGCTGCCGGCGGCCTCGGTCGCCTCGTACGTCGGCACGCTCTTGTTCTCGCCGGGCCGATCGAGCCGACCCGTGTACCAGAGCCAGGCGACCACGACCAGGATCAGCGCCAGGACGATCCACCACCGCTTCTTCTTCATCGCTCCTCCAAGCCGGGGTACGCCCGACCGCCGCCGAGGTCCACTCGATCCTACGGGTGGGCACCCCGACACCTGCCCTGCTGGGGCTCAGGTTTGGCTAAGCGTAGCATCTCTGGGAGGAGAAATGGAGCGGCGCCGCACAGGTCGGGCGGTCGTGCGAAGCTGCCGCGACCAACAGGAGCGGCGCCGCACAGGTCGGGCGGTCGTGCGAAGCTGCCGCGACCAACAGGAGCGGCGCCGCACAGGTCGGGCGGTCGTGCGAAGCTGCCGCGACCAACAGCAGGAGCGGCGCCGCACAGGTCGGGCGGTCGTGCGAAGCTGCCGCGACCAACAACAGGAGCAGCGCCGGCACCGGCACGAGGGACAGGAGGCGGCAGGCCTCAGGAGCAGACAAGCGAAGCGCAGGGGCGGCGGAGAGGTGGCGGGGGACATCCGGGACATCCGGCCTCCTCCTTAGCCTGGCTCCTCCTCCTCCTCCTCGAGCTTGAAGTCGTCACGGAGGAACGACGAGCGGGGGTCGCTCTGCTCGTCCTCCTCCTCGGGCTCGAGCCGACGCGGCTCGACGGGCGGGCGGGCCTCAGGCGGGCGCTCGGGCGGGCGCTCGGGCCGCGGCTCGCCACCGCTCGCCTCCGGCTTCTTCGCGCGGAGGCAGGCCGCCTTGACAGTGATCTCGAAGGCGCGGTTGGCGAAGTAGGCGTCGATCGCCTCCTTGATGTGCCAGAAGACCTCCTGCATCTCCTGGCCCTTGCCGGCCACTTCCTTCCAGTCGCTGAGCGGGCCGAACTCGATCACCGGCGCGAAGAAGAACTCGCGGCTGCTCTTGAAGAGCAGCGAGAAGTTCTCCACCTCGACGTCGATCTCGGCGAGGTCCGCGCGCTCCATCCAGCCGAGCACCTCCTCGACGTCGGGCGTCCGCGCGATGTGCTGCTCGAGCCGGACCAGCACCTCCTCGAGGTCGTTCTTGGTCAGGACCTCGCGGTAGATGTCGTAGAACTCGTTGTAGGTGCCCGTGAGAGGCAGCGTGATCATGACGCGGCCGCCGGGCTTGGTGACGCGCCCGAACTCCTACAGCGCCCGCGGCGGATCGTCGAGGAGCAGCAGCCCCAGGTTGGAGATCACGAGGTCGTAGACGTCGCTGGCGAAGGCGAGCTTGGCGACGGCGGGCTCGGAGCGGAAGAAGATGCGCTTGCCGGCCAGGTCGCCCGCCTTCTTGCGGGCCACGTCGAGGAGCGGACCGATCGGGTCGATCGCGATGATGCGACCCTGCTCCATCCGCTTGATGATCTCCAGCGAGGGGAAGCCGGTGCCGCAGGCCACGTCGAGGACCATGGCCTTGGGCGGGAGCTCGAGGCCGCGCAGCAGCATGGAGCCAAAGCGCTGCGACCAGATCGGCAGGATCTCTTCGTCGTAGACCCGCGCCATCTTTTCGTAGCGATGGCTACGTCGCTTCATGGTCGCGATGGCGGCGCCCTCTCATGGTCGCGGATGATAGCCCATATCCCGTCGGTGGGCAAAAGGAGGATCTACGCCCTAATCGTCGGGCCAGCGCCCGCGCTGCCCTGGAGTGGGGTGGGAGCCTGGGCTGGCGGGGGGCGATGGGGCTGAGCAGAGTGGTTCGGCAGTGGTGAGG
>JAKLHH010001027.1 GCA_022710245.1 Myxococcota bacterium | reverse complement strand
GCCCCACCGCGGCGAGCCAGCACGAGTTGTCGCCCGCGGTCGGCAGGGTCAGCTTCAGCTGCCAGAGCGCCCCGCCGCTCTTGGCGGCGAGGCGGCGGAGCTCGAGCGACTGCAGCGTGTAGCTCGCGTCGCGGGTCTCCTTGGCCACCAGCACGTCGTCGCTCCCCGGCGCGAGCGCAGCGCCCACGTCGAGCGAGGCGGACCAGAGCGCGGCGCCGGCAGGGGAGAGCGCGAAGAGCCGCGTGGAGTCGTCAGCGGCGCGGGTGACGAGGGCGAGCTGTCCCGCCCCCACCAGGAGCCGGTCGGAGAAGGCGTAGCTGCCGCCGCTGGCGAAGGTGAAGATCGGCTTGCCCGTGGCGCGGTCGAGGGCCACGAGTGAGCCAGGCAGGCTGTAGTAGAGGCGTTGACCGGCGGGCTGCAGGACACCCAGCGAGTCAGCGACGGGGAGCGCGACCGACCAGGCCAGCTTGCCGCCCGGGTCCAGCGCTCGGATCCAGTTGCGACCGGCGAGATAGGTCCAGCCCTCGGCGGCGGAGGCGCGCACCACGTGATCACCCGTCGCGTAGGACCACGTCGCTGCCTCGGCGAGGCAGTCGCTCACGCACTCGGGCTGGAGCAGGAGGTTCTGCCCGAAGGCGGTGCCCCAGCGCTGCTGGCCGGCCTGCACGACGGCGGTGGCCAGCTCGACGCGTGCGCCGAGAGGGAAGGGGCCGAGCGGGATCGGCCAGGCCACCGCCACCGCGGTCGCGCTGGGCGTCGGACCGAGGCCCGAGTACACAGGGGCGGCGGTGAGATCCGACGAGGTCTTCCAGCCGTCGGCGCTGAGGCGAGCGAAGGCGCTCGGGGAGCCGGCCTTGGTGTGCGTCCAGTAGAGGATGGTCACCCGCGCCTTGTCCTTCGTGCCGACCGGAGCCGACGGCGTCAGCAGGCTGGTGACGCCGTCACGCGTCCGTCCCTGGACCCGGTAGTCGCGAGCCGCGTTGTTGTCCCAGAAGGTCTGGCCCGCCACCTGGTACCAGATCGCGTACTGCAGGCCGCTGAAGCCGTCGGCGGGCACCTCCACAGGGATCGCCCAGCGTTCACCCCCGACCCAGCTCCCCTCCGCCGTCTTCCATCCCGCGCCGCCGTTCGACGAATAGACGACCCCGACGCGCTTCTGGTAGGCGAGGTTCGCCACCTCCGCGCGGACGGTGAAGCGGAGCGTGAAGCTCGGGCCCGCCTTCGGCAGCAGCTCGAGCGTCTCCCCGATCCGCCGCACCTGACGGCCAGCGTCGGCCTTGCCAGCGCTCTGGTGGCGTCCCGTGAAGTCGAGCGCGCGGTCTGCGTCCTCGCCCTCACCACAGCCGGCGGCGACGGCGCAGAGCCCCATCATCAGAACGGCCTTGCTGGCCAGCGTCATGATCTCCCATCCTCCTCGGCGTCTCGACGAGCGCCGCCAGGCAAGATCTGGTCCATGCACCTTTCAGCCGCGATCGCGGCGCCTCGCGGCGCGCGGGCCGGGCAGCCGCGCACACTCACGTTGTGTTTGGAAACAGCGGTCGGGATCGACCCACGAAACCCTGCGACGTCTGGCGCCGGGACGCCACCTGCCAGCTGAGCGCGTCTGCGCCGACAGGAGGTCGCCCATGGACAGTGTTGCACGCCTGGGGGTGCTCTCAGCCGCGCTGCTCGCCGCCGCCTGCGGGAGCGCGGAGCTCGCTCCCGACCTCGGGAGGGCGCCGGAGGCAGGCGGGGGTGAGGCGGTCGCGTCGTGGGAGATCGCCTGGGGAGTCGGGATCGGGCCGGTCAAGCTCGGGATGACGTTCCCGCAGGTGACCGCGGCGATCGGGGAGCGCGACTCGAAGCTCGCCTTCAACCGACTGATCGCCGCCAAGCACGACCGGCTGGGTCTCGAGATCCTCTACGCCTCGGCCGCCGACTATGATCTCAGCGACGACGCCGTGGTCGTCTCGGTGGCGGCCGACGGTGCGCACCCGACCACCGGCCAGGTCGTCCCCGGGAGCGCCCGCGAGCAAGTCACGCGCGCGCTGGGCGATCCGTCCGAGGTGGTGGGCCCGCTCGAGTTCTTCCCGCAGGGGATCGGGATCAGCTACGACGAGGCCAGCCGCGCGTCGCGCGTCGCGGTCTTCGCGTCCTGCCAGCTGGCCCCGGTCCCGCCCGAGATGTCTCCGGCAGAGTGAGGTGCGTGATGAGAGCTCCTGGTAGCATCGACGGTCATGCCCGCGCCGCCGCGCTCGCGGCTGCCGCGCTGACACTGCTGCTGGCGGGTCCGGCGGCCGCGAGGATCACCGTCAACGGGGTCGAGCTCGCGGTCTTCGATCCACACCTCCACTTCGGCTCCTATGGTCAGATGACCCGCAAGGGCAAGGAGTTCCTCGCCCAGTCGATCCCGGACTTCCTGCGCCTGCACACCCCGCCGCTGATCTCGCTCGGCACCAGCCCCTGGGCGAGCCACGTCGGGGTGCGCAGCCAGCTGGAGATGGCAGGGATCGACCACGGCATCCTGCTCGCGACCTACACCCAGCGGACCAACGGGTACGCGACCAACGAGCAGCTGCTCGCCGCGCTGCAGGACAGTCGCAACCACGCCAAGGACGGCACGCCGCTCTTCTGGGGGCTGGTGAGCATCAACGTCGACGACTTCACCGCGCCGGGCAAGTCGAAGCTGAGGCTGGATGCTCTGCGCAGCTACCTGGTCAAGCGCCCGAAGCAGATCATCGGCATCAAGCTCGCCCACGCGCACCAGGGGATCGCCTTCAACGACACGACCTGCGACGGCATCTACGCCGTCGCGGCCGAGGTCGGAGCGCCGGTGCTGCTCCACACCGGGTTCTCGCCCTTCCCTGGCTCGAAGGACACCGACGTCTACTACAACCCGATCTACCTGAAGGCCGTGGTCGAGAAGTACACCGGCGCGGCGGGCGGCGCGCGGGTCGACTTCATCCTCGCGCACGCGGGGCAGGGCGATCTCCGCTCGGTCAAGGACGCCCTCTCGATGGCCAAGACCTACCCCAACGTCTACCTCGACCTCAGCGCCCTCAAGCGCCCCTTCCTGCGCGACGAGAACGGCAATGACATCTCGGCTGCCGATCAGCAGACGGAGAAGTACAAGGTGCAGCTCCCCTACGTGCTCGCCAGGGTGAAGGAGCTGGGGCTGGTGAGCAAGGCCCTCTTCGCCACCGATGGGCCGCAGTACTCCGGGATGGCGCGGAGCTACCTGACCTACTTCGTCGACGAGCTGAAGAAGGCCGGCTTCACCGTCGACGAGATGCGCAAGATCCTGAACGACAACGCCTATGGCGTCTTCATCAACAGGGTGCCGCGCTGAGGCGCGCGCCACCATGAACGAGGAGCTACGAGATGAGGAGAGCGATGCTGGTCGGGCTCGTCGGTGCGCTGGTCGCCGGCTGCGGTGACGGGAACGGCAAGTCGCCGACCGAGCAGGGCCCCCTCCACCAGGACCTGCGGGCCGCGTCCAGTGACCGCGGCGGCCTGGCGGCGGACCGCGGCGCGGCAGCGCCCGAGGCAGGCGTGACCAGGGTCGAGGCCGGGGCGGCGTCGTCCTTCGGCAAGGCGTGCCAGAACCCGG
>JAKLHH010001026.1 GCA_022710245.1 Myxococcota bacterium | reverse complement strand
CGCCGAGCGCCTGTACCTCTCCGGGACGCTGACCACGACCGCGGACTTCGGCGGCGGCTCGGTGAGCGGGCGCTGCTACCTGGCGAGCTTCAGCTCCGCCGGCGAGCACCGCTGGTCCAAGGGCTTCGGCGGCGGCAGCGTCACCTGCGTCGGCACCACGCTGGCGGTTGATGCTGCGAGCGCCCTCTACCTCGGTGGCCTCGGCTCGGGGCAGGTGAGCTTCGGCGGGCCCCTCGTCACCGGCAGCTTCCTCGCCAGCTTCGACGCGGACGGGAGCCACCGCTGGTCGGTCACCCTCGCGAGGCCCGCGACCCTGGCCGCGATCACCGTCGGGCAGGGGAGCGAGGGGAGCACGCTCCTCTTGACCGGGAACGGCTACGAGCTCACCGGGTACTCCGCGATCTACCTCGGCGCGCTCGATGGCAGCAGCCGCACCGCCTCGTGGGAGAAGGACTTCGCGACCTCGGCCGCGGACAGCTACTCGATCGACCTCGCCACGAGCGGTGAGGTGCTGATGCTCTCCGGCACGTGCGGGGGAACCGACTTCGGCGGCGGCGCGCTCCCCTCGCCGAGCATCTGCGTGGCGAGCTTCACCGCGGGGGGGGCGCATCGCTGGTCGAGGGGGTTCCCGAACACGGGGCAGGGCCAGACGTTGACCATGGACACCGCGGGCAACAGCTACCTCGCGGGGTTCTTCAACGGCACGCTCGACCTCGGGAGCGGGCCGCTCGTCGCGTCCGCCGCCGGAGACCTCTTCGTGGCCAGCTTCTCACCCACCGGGGGGCTGCGCTGGGTCAAGACCTTCGCGGGTCCGGGTTCGGTCCTGCCGACTGCTATCCTCGTCGACGGCAACCACCTCTACGTGGCGGGCGGCTTCACCGGGAGCAAGGACTTCGGGGGGGGGACGCTCACCGCAGCCGGGAGCCACGACGGCTTCCTGCTCAGGCTGCAGCAGGAGTGAGCGTCAGGCTGAGGCCGATAAAAAAGGGAGCAGCGCGGAGCTGCTCCCTCTCATCGAGGCTCTGGGGACGGCTGGATCGAGCTGCAGCTCAGGCCTTGACGATGGCGCTGACCGGGCAGACCTCGACGCACTGCGGACCGCCCTCATCGGCGCACTCGGTGCACTTGACGGCGTCGATCACGAAGGTCTCGTCTCCCTCGTGAATGGCCTCGCGGGGGCACTCAGGCTCGCAGGCCGCGCAGTTGGTGCAGTCCTCGGTGATCTTCATTGCCATGACGCATTCCTCCCGGATGGGGTGCTCTCTGAGCGTTGCTGGTACGTACCATGCTCCGGCCCCAGAAATCCGTCAAGGTGCTAAGTGTGCGGTTCCAGGGTTCATACTCGCGCCTGCGAGTGTGAGGGCCAGCGCCGTGGACGGGCGCCCGCGGTCAACGCGTTGACTGCCGGCGCTCGTCGACGCGCCTGCAAGATGTGCAGCAGCTACTGCCAGCTGCAAGCTTGCAGGAACGCGTTTGACCTCTCTCGACGAGCTGGGCCATGCTCGGTGGCCTGGAGGCGACCATGCGGACCTGGAAGCTCGCGGCTCTCTGCACACTCTCCGCGCTCGCGCTCGGCGCCTGCTCGAAGGACGTGCCCGAGGAGCGCAGCGAGGCGCAGTGCAGCGACAAGGTGGACAACGACGGCGACGGCCTCCTCGACTGCGCCGACCCCGACTGCCGGGCGCTCTGGATCTGTCACCGCGACGCGGGGGTCGACCAGGGAGGAGGAGATCACGATCTCGGCCTGCGCCTCGAGGCGCGGTCGCCCGAGGCGAAGCTCGATCTCGCCGGCAAGGTCGAGGGCCACGCGCCGGACGGCCACGCGCCCGACGGCCCGGCCGCGACGCCGGAGCAGGAGCCGAACAACGGCGGCACCGCGACCGAGCTCAACGCCATCACCATCCCGGCGCTGGTCACCGGCGCCATCGGCGTGGCCGATGACGTCGACGTCTTCGGCTGGCAGGCCCAGGCCGGCGATCGCGTCACCGTCACGCTGAAGACCGGCGGCAGCAGCCTGCAGCCGCACCTGGCGGTCTTCGGCGCGCAGGCCCTCTCCGTCCCGGCGGCGGTCAGCACCGGCGCGGGCGACGTGATGGCGGAGTACTACGTGCTGAAGTCCGGCCAGTACTACGTCGGGGTCCGCGACCGGCGCAACGTGGGGAGCTCGTCGGCGCACGTGGGCGGCGCGGGCTTCACCTACACCCTGAGCGTCGCGGCGCTGACGCGGGCGCCGATCGTCGCCTCCTACGGCGAGACCAAGAGCGACCTGATGCCCCCGGGCACCGTCGGGGTCTACTCCTTCACCGCCGCGGCCGGCGACACGGTCGAGGTCGCCGTGCTGGCCGCCCAGCTGACGCCGCCCACGGACCTCGACTCGCGGCTCAGCCTCTTCCACCCGGCGCAGAAGGCCTACCTCGGCACCAACGACAACCTCAGCCTGACCCAGACCGACTCGCTGCTCAGCGGCGCGCTCCCCTTCGCGGGCACCTACCACGCGATCGTGGAGAACGAGGGGACCGCGACGAGCAACCTCGGCTTCACGCTCAGGATCACCAAGAAGTGATGCCGGCGAGGTGGACGCGGATGGTGCTGCTGGTCTCGATCTTCTCCTCGCTCTTCGGCTGCCGCGGCGGCAAGGGGGCGCGGCCCGACGCGCCCGCGCGGCTGCAGTGGCTGGGGATCTACTACGGCTGGCCGAGCGGGGCCGGCGGGGCGCGTTCGGTCGAGGAGGCCGCGGCGCGGCTCGGCAGCTTCGAGGTGCTCGTCCTCGGCGGTGGGCTCGAGCGGCCGCAGCACGGCGACCACGAGCGGACCCGGGCGATCCTCACGCGGCTCGAGGGCGTCGAGGTCTTCGGCTACATCCCGCTCGGCCAGGCGACGGGTCTCGACGAGAAGGCGATCGCGGCCTCGATCCTGGCGTGGAAGGCGATGGGCGTGCGCGGCATCTTCTTCGACGAGGCGGGCTACGACTTCGGCAACACCCGCGCGCGGCAGCGGGCCGCCTTCGCCGCCGCGCACCGCGAGGGGCTCAAGGTCTTCGCCAACGCCTTCCAGCCGGACGACCTCTTCGCCGACGGGCGCGACGCGCAGCACAACCCGCGCGGCGAGAAGGCCGGGCTCGCGGCGGGCGATGCCTACCTCTACGAGAGCTTCGGGGTGCGGCTCGGCGAGCCCGAGCCGGAGGAGGAGCGCGAGGCCAAGCTCGGCCGCCTCGCCCCGGCCCGCAAGCTCGGCGTGCGGCTCTATGGGATCACCACCGCGACGAGCGCGGAGCCGCCGCCGCGGCCCCTCTGGGACGGCGTGGTCGCGGCCGCCCGGCGCGCGGGCTTGACCGGCATCGGCTGGGGCACGCGCGAGTTCGGCGCCCAGGACGGGCGGCTCCCGGCGCCGGACCTTCGGCCCTGAGGTTGACACCCTGCTGAGCAGCCGAGGATCGGCACCACCGCGCGCGGCTGCTATGCTCCCCCCGTGTCGCGTCCTGACGAAATCGACGCTGGGTCGGTTTCCCGCTGTACAGGTCCAGCGGGTGCAAGTCCCGCCCGGGTAAGCGCCGGAGCGCCCGGTAGCAGGCCCCGAGGTTTGGGTCGAG
>JAKLHH010001025.1 GCA_022710245.1 Myxococcota bacterium | reverse complement strand
ATGACTCGATGACTCGATGACTCGATGACTCGATGACTCGATGACTCGATGACTCGATGACTCGATGACTCGATGACTCGATGACTCGATGACTCGATGACTCGATGACTCGATGACTCGATGACTCTAGAGCCGATGGCCAGTGTGGCCACCGCCTCTCCCGCTTCTGGAGCCCTCTCTGAACTATGCAGAGGGTCCAGAGCTGTGTGCAACCTCACTGCTGTTTCGTATCCGGACCTCAGAACCCCTGCGCCTGCGAGGCACTCCAGGCGTGGTCAGGGTACGGGTCGGTGGAAGCAGGCGGAGTCGGGTTGGCTATTGGGGGCCCGTTGCACGAAAGGTGGGTAGATGAGCGCCGCGTCCTCGTAGATTCTGGTGACCAGGGAGTCAGCGCGCCAGGAAGTCGCGCACGCCCATCGGCAGGACCAGACACCAAAAAAAAATCGGACCGAGGATGAACCAGTTCGTATTGGACTGGGGTGTCGGCGTCTACGCTCTCCGACCATGAGGTCGGTACGATGACAGCCCTCCAGCACTCCTCGGTCTCAAGGTTCCCCCCCGCCGGCCAAGCTACAGCAGGTCCGGCGAAACCTCCCCCCGCCTCGGAGGCCGAGGCCTACCTCTCAGGCACGGCCTCCGAGGCCTCCCTCCCGCCACCCGACCTGGAGGGTCTCGCGCTCGACGCGGGGGTCTTGCCTCCGCTGCTGCCCGCGCTGCCCTCGCTGCCGCTGCCCTCGCTGCCTGCGCTGCCTGCGCTGCCCGCGCGCCCGCGGAGACGGCGCCTGTTCCTGATCGCGGCGCTGGTCACCACGCCGCTCCTCGGCCTCTTCATCGCCCACGGCCTCGCCAGCCTCGCAGAGGGCCCCTTCGTCCAGCTCGAGCTCAGCTCCGAGCCGGGCGGCGCGGAGGTCTTCGTGAGGGGGCGCTCGCTCGGCCGCACGCCGCTCCAGGCCCTGATCCCTTGCGCGGGCCAGGGGCGGGTGCTGCTGCGCCTGTCCGGTCATGCGAGCTGGGAGTGGATCGGGCTCTGCACGGGCCGCCACCTCCGGCTCCATGCCCGCCTGCAACCCGAGCTCCTGCCAGCCGCGCCTGCACCCGGACGTTGAGTTGACACCAGGGCCCGCAGGCTGCTGAATACGGGCGTGACTCGCGCTCGCCTCGCCGCGCTCCTGCTCGGGCTCGCCCTGCTCCTCGAGGGAGCACCGGCGGCCGCGCGAGAGCTGCGCTTCGGCACCATCCTCCCCACCGGCTCGGCCTGGATGAAGGAGTTCCAGCAGCTCTCCCGGCGGGTCGCGCAGCGCACCCAGCGTCACCTCATCCTGCGCTTCATCGGCGACGCCATCCTCGGCGACGAGCGCGATCTCGTGCGCAAGCTGGACGCAGGCGCGCTGCAGGGCGCGGCGATGACCAGCGTGGGGACGGGCATGCTGCTGCCCTCGGTGCGCATCCTCGAGCTGCCGCTCCTCTTCGAGAGCACCGCGGAGATCGACGCGATCCGCGACGCGCTGGCGCCAGCGTTCACAGGCGAGCTGCGGCGCCGGGGCTACGAGCTCCTCGGCTGGGGCGACCTCGGCTGGGTGCATCTGTTCACCACCGTCCGCCTCCGCTCCCTCGCCGACCTGCGCCGGCTCAAGGTCTGGTCCTGGACCGACGACCCGATCGCTCGCAGCCTGGTGCGGCGCCTCGGAGTGAAGGGCGTGCCGCTGGGGATCCAGGACGTGCTGCCGTCGCTGCAGACGGAGCTGATCGACGCCTGCTACGGCTCCCCCTTCATCACGCTGGCGCTGCAGTGGCACACGAAGATCCGCTTCTTCACGCGCGAGCACCTCACCTACGCGGTGGGCGCGCTGGTCGTCAGCCAGCCAGCGTGGCAGAGCCTGACCCCGCGCCAGCGCGAGATCCTCGGCGAGGAGAGCCGCCTGATGAGCACGCGGCTGATGCAGCGCTCGCGGGTCGACAACGCGCGAGCGGCCACGCGGCTCAAGGAGCTGGGGGCCGTGGAGTATGCGCTCCCGGCCGACATCCTCGCGCGCTTCCGCGTCGAGACGCGTGGCCTCTGGCAGGAGATGGCGGGCCGGCTGTATTCGCGGGCGCTGCTCGATCGGGTGATGGGCATCCTGCGGTCGATGCGTGGGTCGTCGCGCTAGTTGCCCCACGTCTTCGGATCATCCGGCAGCCCACCACCACCGCGCCTCTTGAGCGGGACCTCCACCGCGGTCGGCCCGGCCGGCCCCACCGTGACCGGCGCGGGCGCGTAGCCGGCCTTCTTCAGCAGCAGCCGAAGCGGCTGCGAGGCGCGGCCGAGGCGGAGGGTCAGCGGGGTGCGGCCGAGGACGTTCTCCTCGGAGTCCTGCACCGTCGCGCCTGCTGGCTTGCTGCGCAGGGTGACCACCACGACGTCCCCGGCGGCGGGCGTGCCGGTGCCGGTGCCCGGCAGCGCCGCCCGCGCGTCGCCCCGGGACGGCGACGCGGCGTCCAGCCTCGCGCTGCCAGCCATCGCCAGCGCGCTCCCGCTTCCGTGGCCGCTGCCCCCGCTCCCGTCGTGGAGCGCCACCCAGAGCCCGAGCGCTGTCAGGGCCGCGGCGACGACGCCGGTCGCGATCCAGAGCCCCGTCCTCGAGGTCCTCACCGGCGGCGGCGGCGGCAGGCGCGGCCCCGGCCCCGTGCGAGCCGCGGGCAGCGAGAGGCTCGTGGTCTGCCCCGTGTGCACGAAGGCGAGCGCGGGATCCACGATGGCGGCGGCCTCGAGGAGCGCCGCCTCGAGCTCGGTCATGCTGGCGAAGCGATCGGCGGGCCGCTTCTCGATGCAGCGGAGCACCACCCGCTCGAGCGCCTCCGGGATCTGCAGCTCGGGCCGCACCTCCGACGGCCGCCGCGGCGGCTCGGTGGTGTGCTGCGCGATGATCCCGAGGTAGGTCGAGGCGGTGAAGGGCGGCCGCCCGGTGAGGAGCTCGTAGAGGATGATCCCGAGCGAGTAGATGTCGGCCCGCTGGTCGGCCGGCTCCTCGCCGATCGCCTGCTCGGGCGCCATGTAGAGAGGGGTGCCGACGATCTGCCCGGTCTTCGTCAGCCGGCTCGCCCGCTCGTCCATCTCCATGAACTTCGAGATGCCGAAGTCGAGCACCTTGACGAAGTCCGGCCTGCTGCCGCGCGAGGTGAGGTAGATGTTCGCCGGCTTGAGATCCCTGTGCAGGATCCCCTTGGCGTGCGCCGCCGAGAGGGCGCGGCAGACCTGGATCACGATGCCGAGGATGCGCCCGAGGTTCACCTCGTGACCGGACCGGATCAGCGCTCCGAGGTCCACACCCTCCAGGTACTCCATCACCATGAAGTAGTGGCCGTCCTCGGTGTGATCGAAGTCGGTGATGTCGATGATGCCCTCGTGGCCGACCTGGCTGGCGGCCTCCGCCTCCTGACGGAAGCGCGCCAGCACCGCCGTGTCCGAGACCAGATCCCGGACCAGGAGCTTGACCGCGACGCGCTTGTGGATCTTGGTGTCGAGCGCCTCGAAGACCGCGCCGAAGCCGCCGGTGCCGATGCGACGGACGATCTGGTAGCGGCCGACAAGGGTCTGCCCGATCAGCAGGTC
>JAKLHH010001024.1 GCA_022710245.1 Myxococcota bacterium | reverse complement strand
ACACAGATGCCAGAATGTAATCGTCGTGAGGTGACACCGAGATGGTACGGACCCAGATCCAGCTGACGGAGGAGCAGGCCAAGGCGCTGAAGCGGCTCGCGCGGCGCAGCCGGTCGTCGATGGCAGAGGTCATCCGACGGAGCATCGACCGCTACCTGAGCGCGTCGGTCGACCGCGACCGGAACGAGCTCGTGCGGCGCGCGCGCGCGGTCGCGGGCCGCTTCCATTCTGGCGCCGGCGATCTCTCGGCGCGCCACGACCAGCACCTCGCCGAGACCTACGGCGAGTGATCACGTTCGTCGACACCTCGGCCTTCCTGGCCGTGCTGGACGCGGACGACGCCGCCCACGCTCGGGCCAAGAAGTGCTGGCTCGACCTCCTGGACGCCGAGTCAGACCTCGTCTGCACCAACTACGTGCTCGTGGAGACCTTCGCCCTCGTGCAGCGGCGGCTGGGCCTCGCCGCGGCACGGTCGCTTCAGGAGAACGTCCTTCCGCTCCTCACCGTGGAGTGGATCGACGCCGAGGCGCATGCCCGCGCGGTCGCCGCGCTGCTGGTCTCCGCGCGACGGCGGCTGAGCCTCGTCGACTGCGCGAGCTTCGAGGCGATGCGCAAGCTCGGCTTGACCCGGGTGTTCGCCTACGATCGGCACTTCGCGGAGCAGGGCTTCACGCTGATCGGGTGAGCGCGTCGGCGGGGCAGGATCACCGGCTGGTGCGCTACTCCTTCGCCGCGTCGACCTTCGCCGCGTCAGCCTTCGCCGCGTCGGGCTTGGCCGAGTCGGCCTTGACCGCCGCCTCCTTGACGCCCGCGTCCTTGGCGCCCTGGTCGGAGACCTTGGCGTCGGGGACGACCACCGGGTCGAAGGGACCGCTCGCGGTGTCGTCGAGGCAGACGCCGGTCGGGTCCGCCTTGTTCGCCTTCTTCACGCCGGTGAAGCGGTCGCGGCAGCTCATGTTGGTCGGCTTCTTGGAGTCGGCGAGCGCCGTGCAGTCGAGCTTGGTGCCGAGGCTGTCGCAGGTCTGCGTCGCCGCGCTCATGCAGATCGGCCCCTCGGAGATCTTCTGCTGGCCGGAGCCGGTGACGAGGTTGTCCCAGGCGTAGCACTCGTAGTCCCCGCCCTTGTCGGCGGCGTTGCCGCGGCAGTCGCTGGCCACGTCGAGCGCGCACGACTTGAAGCAGAGCCCGCCGTAGTAGAGGTTGTTGCAGGTGCTCCCCGTCGGGCACTTCGAGTCGGGCAGCTCCGCGGCGAAGGAGCAGTAGGAGACCACGCAGTAGCCGTTCTTCCAGGAGAGGCCCACCGCGCCTGCCTCCGAGGTCTCGGTCAGGCAGCGCCCGCTCCCCGGGCAGTCGAAGTCGGCGGTGCAGGGATCGCCGACCTTGGCGGTGGCCTTGCCCAGCGCGTGCGTCCCGCAGAGGCCGCCGGCGGTGCACTTGCCCGGCCGCGCGCAGCGCCCGGCCGAGTCACAGTACGCGTCGGCGCCGAGGCCGGTGCACTCGCTGTCGAGGACGCAGGTCTTGGCGCCGAAGACCGGGCAGTCCTTGTCCGACTGGCAGGCCATGTACCAGCAGGCCGGGACCGCCAGGTCCCCGGTGTAGCGCGTCGCGAACGGGTGGCAGGTCCGCTTCGAGGAGGCCGGGCAGTTGGTCTTGGTCGTGCTCGGCTTGCAGGTCTTCAGGCAGTAGAAGTAGTCCTTGCTGCCGATGGTGAAGGTCGAGCAGAGGTTGCCCTCGCCGCAGTCGTCCTCGTTGAGGAGCGGCGTGCCGGGATCGTCGGGCGTGCAGGCCTTGCTGCAGATGCCGAGCGAGCCGCCGGTCGGCATCAGGCAGAGCGGGGCGTCGGCGCCGCAGTCGTCCTTGTTGACGCAGCCCTCGCCCATCTTGGTCACGCCGGGCTTGGAATCCTTGCGCAGGTCGGGCGCGCCCGTGTCGGGCAGCGCCGCCTCCACCGCCGCCTCGCGCACGCGCGCGTCGCGCCCGAGGTCGGACTTCACGCTGGTGTCGTCGCTGCAGGCCGCCACCAGCAGCAGGCCGAGGCCTGCCAGCACTCCAGGTCGTCTCATGGTGTCCTCCCGTGCCGCCAGTGTAGGGCGCCGGCACGGAGCTTGTCGAGGGGGCAGCGCGATCAGCGCGAGAGGGCCGGGGCGACTCAGCGCGTGAGGTGGAGGTAGAGGAGCAGCGCCGCCGCGAGCAGGGAGAGCCCCAGCGCGCCCGCCAGCAGCCAGCGGCGCGCGCCCCCGCCGTGACGGCGCGGCCGCCGCTCCTCCTCGTCGCTGGCGCTGCGCACCTCGCGGCTCGAGCGGAGCGGCACCTGGTCGAGCTCGTCCTGGCTGACCCGCTCCACGCGGCGCGTGAGCGAGAGGTCCTCCTCCTCGGAGAGGTCGGCGGGGCGAGGCTCCGGGCGGCTCTCGACGGAGATGATCTCGCCTGCCGCGGCCGAGGGCGGCGGGGTGCTCTGCGGCGCGGGCTCGCCGCGAGCCGGCGCCCGCGCGGGCGCTGGCCGGGCCGCGCGGCCCCCCCGCAGCGCGGCCAGCGGCCGCTCGGGCGTGGTCGGCTTGTCGTCCCAGAGCGAGGGCTGTGGCTCGCTGCCCGGCGCGGGTCTCGACGGAGGCCGCGGCTCACCGCCTCCGTCGTCGGTCGGCTTCGCCCGCGGCCCGCTCCCGACCCCGCGCGCCTCCTCGGTCGGCTTCGCCCGCGGCCCGCTCCCGGCCCCGCGCCCCTCCTCGGGCGCCTTCGCCCGCGGCCCGCTCCCGGCCCCGCGCCCCTCCTCGACAGGCCTGGCGCGCGGCCCGCTCCCCCGCGCGTCCGGCGACCGGCGCAGCGGCTCCTGCGCCGGCGGCTCGCCGGTGAGCGCGCTCATCAGCTCCGGCGGCGGCGTGTCGAGCTCGACGCGCAGGAACGGCACCGTGCGCGCCTCGGAGTCCTCGTCGCTGCCGTCGGGGCGGGCCGCCTGCTGCTCGATCGCCTGCAGGAAGGCGGTCGCGGTGCGGTAGCGGTGGTCGAGGTGCGGGTGGTGGGCGCGCTCGACCACCTGGTAGATCCACTCGGGGAGGTCCGCGCGACGCTGCCGGAGCGGGATCAGGCGGCAGTGCACGATGTCGTCGGTGACCTGGTCGAGGCTCTCCAGGCGGAAGGGGAGCCGCCCGCAGAGGAGCTCGTACATGATGGTGGCCATCGCCCAGAGGTCCCAGCGCGGATCCACCGGGCCGCCCTGGGCCTGCTCGGGCGAGAGGTAGGCGGGCGTCCCCAGCACACGGTCCGCCTGGGTCAGGTCGGGCCGCTGGAACGAGGGGTTGATGGCGCGCGCGATGCCGAAGTCGAGCAGCTTGGCGAAGAGCCTCGGCCGCGCCCCTCGCATCAGCATCACGTTCGCGGGCTTGATGTCCCGGTGCACCAGGCCCGCCGCGTGGATGACCTCGAGCGCCGAGAGCACCTGCGCGCAGATCTCCAGCGCCTCGGCCGTCGGCAGCGCGCCGGTCTTCTCCATGTGCGACTGCAGGCTGACGCCGTCGATGTACTCCATCACGATGTACGGCGCGCCCTCCGGTCCGATGCCGAAGTCCTGCACCTGCACCACGTGCTGGTGGGCG
>JAKLHH010001023.1 GCA_022710245.1 Myxococcota bacterium | reverse complement strand
CACGGTGGATCCCGACTACTACGTGGTGATCGGCACCTCCGCCTACCGGCAGCTGCGGGACGTGCTGCACCGGCGCGCGGGAGGCGAGTCGCCGCTGGTCACCGTCTACGACGAGCTCGGGCAGGAGTTCGCGCGCTTCGTCGAGGTGCTGAGCGAGGTGCGCAGCCAGGACACGCTGGCCAGGGCCGAGGTCGCCGACCTCTACGACGAGTGGCTGCGGCACGGCAGCGAGGCGGTGAAGCGGCGCCTGCAGGCGGCGGGGCTGCTCGTCCCGAGGAGGCCGCAGCGCGAATGAGGCCGGAGCGCACGAGGCCAGCGCGAAGGAGGCCCGACGAATGAGGCCAGCCGTCCTCCTGCTCCTGCGCCAGGTCCAGCTCGCCCTCGAGGCGCTCTACCGACTCGACCCCGCGCCCGCGGTGACGGACTTCGTCGTCCCCGAGGAGCAGCAGGCGGCGCCGCGCGGGCGCGAGCAGCTCCTCGTCGTCGAGGACGGCGACCTCTTCCTCGGGCTCGCGCTCGACCCAGGGCTGACCGGCGCGGGCCTGATCGGGACGCTGCACGCGGCGAACCTCGCCGAGTTCTGCCTGCTCGTCGAGGCCGTGAGCCACTACCTCCTCGTCGTGCACTGCGCGCGGCAGCAGCGCGCGATCTCGGCGCTCGAGCTCGAGCTCCAGGGCGAGGTGGACAAGTACGTGGTCTGCGCGGTGCTCGCCGTGCGCGCGCCGGAGCTTCCCGTCGAGCAGCTCCGGCAGCGCCTCTACGACGGCTTCGAGCTGGTCGAGGGCCTGAACCCCGAGGAGCGCGAGCGCTACGTGCAGGCGAACCAGCTCGCGCGGCGCTACACGCGCGCCCTCGAGCGCGCTCCGCTGGCGACGGCGCTCGCCGAGCTGCGCCGCTTCTACCGGCTCGCCCTCGAGGGGAAGGGGGGGCTGATCGCGAAGCGGTGACCCGCGCTCGATCCAGCGCTTCTTGAGGCAGTGTCCAGCAGCTGTCATCGGGTGGTATCATCCGCACTTCGCCCTGCTCGGCCGCTGCAAAGGTGGGGGCTTTGACCGACGAGACCAGACGGGCCCTGCTGGCGCTCCTGCTGATCGGCGTCAGCATGCAGTCGTGCAGCGACCGCCCCGTGACTCCTCCCGTGGAGCCGGACAGCCGCACTTCGGTTTCACTCTCCACATTCTGCAGCGGTACCGAGCCGCGGGCGTCGATCGATGGCATCGAGTGGAGCGTGACCGGCTTGGATCTGAAGGCGGTCGTGTCAGGACCACCGTGGGCGATGCAGGAGCTCTTCCGCTTCTCTCTCCATGACCGGTCCGGCGGCGCAGCGCTCTCAGTCTATCGGACGACGAACAACCTCGCAGAGTCAGCGCGTCTGGATCTCTCCGCCCCGACGGCTTCCGGAATGACGGATGAGCGGGAGTTCCGAGGCCCGTAGCGGCGTCACCGTGAACGAGGGAGTGCTGAGTGACCGCCGCCGCTGGCTCGGGTATCGTGATCGGGTGAGCTCGCCCCGCGTCTTCGTCCTCGGCCTCGACTGCGCGACCCCGCAGCTCGTCTTCGAGCGCTACGCGGACGCGCTCCCCACCTTCGGGCGCCTGCGCCGCGAGGGCGCCTGGGGCCGCCTCGCCAGCTGCCACCCGCCGATCACCGTGCCCGCCTGGAGCTGCCTCTTCTCCGGGCGCGACCCCGGCGAGCTCGGCTGCTACGGCTTTCGCAACCGCGTCGACCACCGCTACGCGGCGATGTCCATCGCCAGCTCGCACACCGTCTCCCAGCCGCGCGCCTGGGAGCTCGCCTCGCAGGCCGGCCTCGACGTCGTCGTCCTCGGCGTGCCGCAGACCTACCCGCCGACGCCGGTGCAGGGCGTGATGGTCTCCTGTTTCCTGACGCCGTCGCGAGAGAGCGTGTTCACGTACCCGCCGCTCCTCCGCCTCGAGGTGGACCGGCTCGCGGGCGGCGAGTACGTCCTCGACGTCGACGACTTCCGCACCGACGACAAGGCGGGGCTGCGCGAACGCATCGCGGAGATGACGTGGCGGCGCTTCCGCCTGGCGCGGGCCTGGGCGCGCGAGCGGCCCTGGTCGCTCTTCTGCATGGTCGAGATGGGGCCGGACCGCATGCACCACGCCTTCTGGCGCTACGCGGATCCTGCGCACCGCCTCTACCAGCCCGGGAGCCCCTTCGAGGACGCGCTCCTCGACTACTACCGGCTCCTCGACGGGGAGCTCGCGCAGCTCCTCGAGGTGCTCCCTGACGACGCCTCGCTCTTCGTGGTCAGCGACCACGGCGCGCGGGCGATGGAGGGCGGCGTCTGCGTGAACGAGTGGCTGCTCCGCGAGGGCTGGCTGAAGCTCGCGCGCGCCCCCGAGGGCGTGGGGCCGCTCCGGCCCGAGGACGTGCTCTGGGAGGAGACCCGCGCCTGGGGCGAGGGCGGCTACTTCGCGCGCGTCTGGCTGAACGTCGAGGGTCGCGAGCCCTGCGGCGTGGTGCCGGCGAGCCGCTTCGAGGAGGTCCGGGCCGAGCTCGCGGCGGGGCTGGCAGCGATCCCCGATCCTGAGGGGCGCCCGCTCCGCACCGTCGTGCACCGGCCCGAGGAGCTCTACGCGGTGCGACGCGGCGTCCCGCCCGATCTGCTGGTCTACTTCGACGACCTCGCCTGGCGCTCGATCGGCACCGTCGGGCACGGGACCATCCACGTCCGCGGCAACGACACCGGGCCCGACGACGCGAACCACGACCACCAGGGGATCTTCCTCGCGCGCGACGCGGCCCTCGCCGGCGCGGGCGAGCTCTCGGGCCTGACGCTCTACGACCTCTTCCCGACGCTGATGGCGCGGCTCGGGCTCCCCTGCCCCGCTGACCTCCGCGGGCGGGCGCTCTGATTCGAACGCCCCTGACCGCGCGCGTCATTCCTGTCCGGCTTGTGACACACGACCTGTGACACACGACCCGTGACACACGACCCGTGGCATGCGGCCCGTGGCCTACGGCCGGTGGCATACGGCCCGTGGCCTACGGCCGGTGGCATACACCGTGCTCTCTCGTGCAGCGTCCCGTCCGTAACCCGTTGATGTCTGGCTCGGCCCGGTCGGGGCACCTGTTCGAAA
This sequence comes from Myxococcota bacterium, assembly GCA_022710245.1. The sequence continues at coordinate 484 of JAKLHH010001023.1, read as the reverse complement.
TGCGAAGACCCGTCTCACAGTTGATCTGCCGTCGCGGCCTGCAGCTCCTGCTGCTGAGCGGGCTCGTGCTCTGGACCGGCGTGGCGCTCGCGCGGCCCACCCGCGCGCTGGTCGTCTTCGGCGCGGCCACGCGCGCTGACGGCACGCCGTCGCCCGGCCTCGAGCGGCGGCTGCAGACCACGCTGCAGCTCGCGCAGCAGGACCCGGCCGCGCTGATCGTCGTCTCGGGCGGCGCGGTGGCGAGCCCGGTCGCCGAGGGGCCGGCCATGGCGAGGTGGCTCGAGGCGCACGGGGTGGCGAAGACCCGTCTCCGCGTCGAGCCGAAGGCACGCCACACCGGCGAGAACGCCGAGCTCGTCGTCCCCATCCTGCGCCGCGCCGGCGTCGAGGAGGTGACGCTGGTCAGCGAGCGCTTCCACCTCCGGCGCGCGCGCTTCCACCTGCGCGCCGCGCTCGCCGACGGCGGGCTGCGCGAGGTGCAGGT
>JAKLHH010001022.1 GCA_022710245.1 Myxococcota bacterium | reverse complement strand
CTTCATCCGCATGTATCGGCCCCACGCCGCGCGCGAGGACACCGTGCTCTTCCCGGCGCTGCGACGCGTCCTCGCGGCGCGCGAGCTGCGAGAGCTGGGCGAGCGCTTCGAGCGACGCGAGCACCAGCTCTTCGGCGAGGCGGGGTTCGAGCGGATGGTGGCGGAGGTCGCGCGGCTCGAGCAGGCGCTGGGGATCGGGGAGCTGGCGTCCTTCACGCCGCCGGCCTGAGCGCGGCCGCCTGAGCACGACCGACGGACTGAGCGAACGACTGCCAGAGCACGACTGCATGAGCGCGACCGCCTGCCAGAGCACGACTGCATGAGCGCGACCGCCTGCCAGAGCACGACTGCATGAGCGCGAACGCCTGAGCGCGACCGCCAGGGCGAGCGCGCTCGCGCCCCGGCCCCCGCTTCGTGTATCGTCGCCCCGGAGGCGATGATGAAGAAGCGACAGGCCCAGGGCGCGGTGCTGCGACTCTCCAGCGCGCCCGGCTGCGGACTGCTGATGCTCGGGCTGCCGCTCCTCTTCGCGACGGGGTTCGTGGTCTGGCTGGAGCTGGCCGGGTCAACGCCGGTGAGCGGCACCGGGGTCGGGCTGATGCTCGGGCTCGGCCTCCCCGCGGTCGCCTTCACCGCGCTCGGCTTCCATCGCTCCTCGGTGACCCTCGACCGCGAGCAGCGCACCCTCACCCGCTGGCACAGCATCTTCGTCCCCTTCGCGCGCAGGACGGAGTCGATCGCGGAGGTGAGCGCGGTGCAGATCGAGGCGCGGCGGAGCGGACGGCACTGCAGCTACAGCGTCCGCCTCCTCGGGGGGCAGCAGGTGGTGACCGTCCTCGAGCAAGGCCTCGAGAAGGAGGCCCGGCGCGACGCCGAGGCGATCGCCGAGCACCTCGGGCTACGCCTGACCGGCCGCGCCTGACGACCGCTCCTGAGCACACCATCCAGGCCGCCGGGGGGCGAGTCCCGAACAGTCGACCGGGAGTCGCGCGGCCTCAGCTGCGCAGCCAGAGCTCGCGCGCGAGGTGGTTCTCCATCGAGCCGAGGTCGATGAAGCGCCGGATGTCGAGCCCGACCCGGATCATGTTGGGGAGCGCCCGCAGCACCCTCCCGGGTCCCGCGAGGACGCGAGGACCGGGGGCCGACAGCGGGCCGCCGAAGAAGCGCAGCGGGTTGTGCAGGTCGGCCGGGCTGCGGAAGAGCTCCTCGACGATCGCGTCGAGCGGCGGGCTGCCGTCGACGAGCGCCTCCTCGACCACGTTTCGCACGTAGCACCAGAGCGGGTGCACCTGCAGCGAGAGCGGCGTGTGGTGGCCGTGCCAGGCGCGCAGGAACTCGTCCCAGGGCAAGCGCGGCGGCTTGCGGAAGGTGGTGATCAGCACCGGCCCGGGCGTCTCCACGCCGTCGGGCCAGTCGCGCCGGTACTCGCACGGGAGCGCCTCGCTGACACGGTAGGCAGCGAGCCGCGCGCCGGGGAGCACCTCGCGGAGCGGGGCCGCGTGCTCGGCGGCGACCTGCCGCGGATCGCCGTCGGTCCAGACGGAGAGGAGCGCGAGCGGAGGGCGGCGGAAGGGGATCAGGCTGAGCCGCGGCGGCGGCGCGGTGGTCAGCGTGAGCTTCAGGCGCGCGGACGAGCGCCCGAGGAGCGACGGCGCCGCGCCGCGCACCCGCGCGGCGAAGTCCGCCGGTGGGGTGAGGTCGTGCGTCGCGGGCCGGAGCAGGAGCTGGAGCTTGGTCATCGATGCACCTCGTGGCTGCATGCTAGCAGAGTCGCTTGCGCGCGGCCTCGCCTCGCGCTATCTCAATGCGCCCCGAGCGCCTTCGCGCCGGAGCGACAACCTTCGAGGGAACCGCGACATGGACGTCACCTCTTCCACGATGCAAGTGCCCGCGCACCCGGTGGTGCTGATCACCGGCGGCGCCGGCTTCGTCGGTCACGCGCTGGTCCGTGAGCTGCTCAAGTCCGCGAGCGAGGGAGGCATCCTCCAGCCACGCGAGATCCGCGTCTTCGACCCGCGCCCGAGCGAGTACGAGGGGCACGAGCGCGTGCGCTGCCTGCGCGGGGACGTGCGCGACCTCGAGGCGCTCCGCGAGGCCTGCCAGGCCGTCGACCTGGTCTTCAACTGCGCGGCCCTGGTGGACTGGGGGCGGCAGCCGGAGTCGCTCCTCGACGCGGTGAACATCGGCGGGGTGGAGAACGTGGTGCGGGCCTGCCGCGCGGCGGGCGTCACCGCGCTGGTCCACACCAGCACCCTCGACGCGGTCTACAGCGGGCGCGCGGTCCTCGACGGCGACGAGTCGCTGCCCTACCCCGACCGCTTCGTCAACGGCTACTGCCGGACCAAGGCCGCGGGCGAGCAGGTCGCGCTCCGGGCCAACGGCGCTCCGCTGGTCGGGCGAGAGGGGACGCTGCGCACGCTGGTGCTGCGCCCGTCGAGCATCATCGGCGAGCGCGACCCCTACCACGTCACCTCGCTGATGCAGATGGCGCGTGGCGGCTGGATGGTGCGGATCGGCGACGGCCGCGCCCGCAGCCAGCACGTCTACGTGGGCAACGTGGCGCACGCCCACTGCGTGGCCGGCCGCGCGCTCCTCGAGGGCCGCGGCGCCGGGCAGGCGTACTTCATCACCGACTTCCCGCCGAAGAACTTCTTCGACTTCCTGGAGCCGATCCTGAACGCCTGCGGCTACCGGTTCCTGCCCTGGAGCCTCGCCCTGCCTCGGCCGCTGATGATGGCCGTCGGTACCACGCTGGAGGCGGTGGCGCGGTGGATCCGCCCGGTCGTCAGCTTCACCCCGACGGTGACGCGCTTCGCGGTGGACTACGTCTGCCTCGACTTCACCCTCAGCGGCGCCAAGCTGCAGCGCGAGCTCGGGTACCAGCCGCTCTACGGCGAGGCCGAGGCCTTCGCGCGCACGATCGCCTGGTTCCGCGGCCAGCCCTTCGTGAGCCTGGCTCGTGACACGCAGCCCGGCGTCCCGGCTGCGGCCGATGACGAGCGCGCGCCGGCGCCACCGGCGTAGACGGGCGGCCTCGAGCAGGGCAGATCGAGCCCGACACACCCATCCCCTCCCCTGCGCCGATAGGAACCTCCCCGCCAACGCCGTACCATCCTCGTCGTCGCCCTCGAGGAGGTGCACATGTACCGAGATGACGTCGAGGCGCTCCAGGCGCGCATCCGCACGCTCGAGGCCGAGCTCGAGGCCGAGCGCCAGCGCCACGCCGCGCACGGGGCCGAGGTCGAGGCCGGGGCACGGCGAGTTTCCCGGCCTTCTCTGGCGACGCCGTCAAGGTCAGCTACCCCTTCATCCTCCGCTGAGCCGTCATCCTCCGCTGAGCCTTCATCCTCCGCTGAGCCGTCATCGCTGAGCCTTCATCCTCCGCTGAGCCTTCATCGCTGAGCCTTCATCCTCCGCTGAGCCTTCATCGCTGAGCCTTCATCCTCCGCTGAGCCGCCATCGCTCTGCCTTCATCCTCCGCCGAGCCTTCATCGCTGACCCTTCATCCCCCGCTGAGCCTTCATCGCTGAGCCTTCATCCTCCGCTGAGCCGTCATCGCTGAGCCTTCATCCTCCGCTGAGCCTTCATCGCTG
>JAKLHH010001021.1 GCA_022710245.1 Myxococcota bacterium | reverse complement strand
CACCGCGCTGAAGCGCCTGCGCGAGGACCGCCGCCGGGGCGACCTCCGGGCCGCCGAGTACCGCCGGCAGGTCGCGAAGCTGCGCAACGCAGAGCTGGCGCGGCTCGCCCGCCTCCATCGCGAGAAGCAGCTCACGCACGCCGAGTACTACCGCGCCGTCCGCTTCTTCAAGCAGCGCTATCGCTGAGGCCGGGATGCGAGGCTGGCTCACCCTCGCCCTCGCCGTCGCCCCGCTGGCGCTCGTGCCGGCGCGCGCCGACGCGCCGGCGCCCGCGCTGCCCGCCCTCGCCGCGCTCCCCGCGACGCCGGTGCGCTACCGGATCGACGCGCGCCTGGAGCCGGCAGCCGGCGAGGTGAGCGGCCGCCTCGAGCTCGGGCTGCGCAACACCAGCGCCCTGCCCCTGAGCCGCACGCTCCTCCACCTCTACCTGAACGCCTTCGCCAGCCCCGAGACGATCTTCATGCGCGGCTCGGGCGGGCACCTCCGGCTCTCGAGCTGGGACCCGGGTGCGCCGGGGTGGATCAAGGTCTCCGAGCTCCGCCAGGAGGGCGCCCTCGCGAGCAGCCGCCCGCTCGAGGACGGCACCGTGCTCGAGGTGCAGCTGCCGCGAGCGGTGCCGCCCGGCGGCGAGCTGCACCTCTCTCTCTCCTTCCGCGGGCACCTCCCCGGCGTCTTCGCGCGCACCGGTCGCGAGGGCGACTTCTTCATGGTCGCGCAGTGGTACCCGAAGCCGGGCGTGCTCCTCCCCGACGGGAGCTGGCGCTGCGCGCCCTACCATGCGCGCGCCGAGTTCTTCGCGGAGTTCGCCTCCTACGAGGTCACCCTGCGCACACCCCCGGGCTACCTCGTCGGCGCGACCGGGCACCTCCGCTCGCGCCGCGTCGAGGGCGGCGAGCAGGTCCTCGAGTACCGTGCCGCGGCGGTGCACGACTTCGCCTGGTCGGCCTGGCCGAGCTTCACCGAGGAGCGGCGGACCATCGACGGCGTCGCCGTGCGGCTCCTCTCGGTGCCGGGCCGCGGACAGTCCGCGCGGCAGCTCCGCGCGCTCGAGGGTGCGCTGCCCAGGCTGCAGCGCTGGCTGGGGCGCTACCCGTATGGCGAGCTGACCGTGATCGACCCGCCGACCCGGGCGCTCGGCGCGGGCGCGATGGAGTACCCGACGCTCTTCGCGACCTGGGTCCCCTGGTGGGCGCCGGAGGCCGCGCGCTTCTTCGACGAGACCGTCGTCCACGAGCTGGTCCACCAGTGGTTCCAGGGGCTGGTCGCGAACGATGAGGTCGAGGAGCCCTGGCTCGACGAGGGCGTCACCAGCTACGTGGCCGGCGTCGTCCTCGACGAGCTCTTCGGCCCCTCGCGCTCGCTCCTCGATCTCGGGCCGCTCGCGCTCGGCAATCATGCCAAGGAGCGACTGCGGGTCGTCGGACCGCGGCCCGACGCGCTGCCGGTCGGCTGGCCAGGGCCTCGCTACAACTCCTGGTACGACTACGGACGCACCGCCTACGCGCGGGGCGCGCTCCTCCTCGCCACCGTCGAGAGCCTCCTCGGGCGCGAGGCGATGAGAGACGCGCTCGCCGCCTACGTCCGCGAGCACTCGTTCCGGCACCCCCGCTCGGCGGACCTCGAGGCGGCGCTCCTCTCGCGCGCACCGGACGGCGCCCGGGAGCGCGTGCGCGAGCTCCTCGACGGCGTGCTCCGGCGCGGCGCCGGGCTCGACGTGGGGCTCACCTGCGAGCGGGACGCGGTGACCGTGCAGCGGCGAGGATCGCTCGCGCTGCCCCTCGAGCTCAGCGTGCACGACGCGAGCGGCACGAGGCAGGTCAGGCTCGACGGCCGCGCCGCGGAGACGAGGGTCACCGCGCCGGGGCTTCGCTCGGCCGCGCTCGGCCCGGCGGGGCGCCTCGCGCTGGACCGGACGCCGATCGACGACGCCTGCGTGCCCCGCGCCTCCGCAGCGCGGCCCGCCGCGACCTGGGCCTCCGCGCTGCAGCAGCTCCTGCAGGTGCTCGGGCCATGAGCGCGCCGACCCGCACGCCCGGTCTCGCCCTCGCGGCCGACGCCGCGCGAGCCACGGCACGCGCGCCGGGGCTGATCCTCGCGCTCTACGCCGTGCAGCTCGTCTTCGCTGGCGCGGCGTGGCTCGCGGCGCGGATCACCCTCGGCGACCTCCTCGCGGATCGACCGGCGCCCGGGCTCTTCGAGTGGGTGGCGCTCGCGCGCTCGCACCCGGCGGCGCTCTGGCAGCTGCTCCTCGCCTCCGCCGTGATCGCCCTCGGCTACCTCCTGGCCGGCGCCGGCCTCGCGGGCGCGATCCTCGAGCGGCTGCGGGGCGGCCGCCCGCTCGCGGGCGCGCTGCGCCACTTCGGGCGCCTGCTTCTGCTCCGCCTGCTCGTGCTCGCGATCCTCGCGATCGTCGTCGCCGCCGGAGTGATCGCGCTGCCCCGCCTCTACGAGCTCTCCCTCGCCTGGAGCGACGAGCGCCTGCAGGCCGCGGCGCTGATCGGCGCGGCCCTCCTCCTCGCCGTGCCCTGCCTCGCCGCGCTGCTCGCGCTGCACTACGGGCAGCCGCTGGTCGTCGCGGGCCGCGGCGTGCTCCCCGCGCTCGGCGGCGGGCTCGACCTGGTGCACGGCCGCCCCCTCGTCGCGGGCGGGCTCTACCTCGCGGGCTGGGCGCTGTGGGCCATCGCGACGGTGCCGCTCTGGCTGGCACCCGGGATCGTCCTCGCGCAGGGCGTGGCGGTGGCGCGGGTCGCGATCCACCTCTGGACCTACGCGTGCGCCTCGTCGCTCGAACGAGCTCGTTGACCCTCTCGCCGGTCACCGAGACCCGGACGGTGGCCTTGCTGAACCTCCGGGAACCGGAGAGCACCTCTGCGCAACCACCTTGATCCCGGCCCGGCATTTTTGGCGCACCTGCTGCTAACATGCCCCAAACCCGACGTGTCGCCGCCACGGCCCTCGCCCTCTCCCTGTCCTCCTTCGCCCTCGCCGCCCACGCTGCCCCCCCGGCACCCGAGGCTCGCCGCGGCGAGTTCTCAGGGCTCCTGCGCACCGCCATGGCCCAGCGGACCGCGTCAGCCCAGGGCGCGGTGGCGGACCTGATCGCCCGCGCCTGCGCCGAGCAGGACCCGCTGCTGCACCGGACCATGGTCTCGCACCTGGTCCGCGACAAGCTCCCACTCCTGCGCGAGCAGAAGAAGGCCATCCTGGGCATGGTCCGCGACGAGACCCGCGGCCTGCTGCCGAAGGCGCCGCCGCTCCCGAAGACCGGGACCATCGAGGTCCGCCAGTACTGCATGTCGGGCTTCCTCGAGCCGGACCTCGAGCACCTGCGCGCGGCGGGCTTCCAGGTCACCACCTCGCTCGGCGGCGCCGAGGCGCGGCGCGGCCGGCTGCACGTCGTCATCCGGCAGGGCCACCAGAACGTGCTGCAGGACCTCGCCGACCCGGCCGTGCACGTGGTCGTCTACAACGGCCACTCGCAGCTCGGCGGCGTCGTCGAGCAGGCGCTGCAGCAGCCCGGCCTGCGCGCCCCGTCGAGCCGCAAGCTGATCGCGCTCTTCCAGTGCAGCGGGACGCAGACGCTCCCCTTCCTGAA
>JAKLHH010001020.1 GCA_022710245.1 Myxococcota bacterium | reverse complement strand
GTCCCGGGCACGGTGGCGCTCACGCTGACCGTCTCCGGAGCCAGCGGGCGGGTGCTGCAGGCCGAGAGCTCCGACGAGAGCAGCACCGCCGCGTGCATCAAGACCGTCAGCACCTCGCTCCGGTTCCCCCGCTTCTCGCGCGCCACCGCCACCATCCGCTGGCCCTACACCCTGCGCTGAGCCCTCCGGCGCTGCCCGGCGAGACGTCGGAGTTATGGAAGCGCCCGCGTGGTTGTGACCCGCCGGTGTTGCGGTGTAAGATCCCGCCGACCTGCGGAGGACCTCATGGCTGGCGCTCGTGCCCTGATCTGCTGCTGCCTCCTCCTCGCACCGCTCCCCGCCCTGGCTGACGACGCGGAGCTGGCGAAGCAGTACTACAAGCTCGGTCAGGAGCTGTACGACCGCGCCGATTACGAGGGCGCGCTCAAGCAGTTCCGGCAGGCCTACACGCACGCCAAGCGGCCTGCGCTCCTCTACAACATGGCGCGCTGTCACGAGTCGCTCGGCCAGCACGAGAAGGCCATCGCGCTCTACACCGAGTACCTCAAGTCGAACCCTGACAACGTCAGCGTGATCGAGGCGCGGATCACGAACTTGCGCAAGCTGGTCCAGCGCAAGCCCGTGGAGCCGCCGCCCACCTCGACGACGGCGATCACGCCGGTGCGGCCCGTGCAGGTGGAGCCGCAGGTCACGCCGCAGCCCGTGCGCGCGGGCCGGCCGCTGCGCCTGGTGGGCTGGATCTCCATCGGCACAGGCGGAGCGCTGCTGGTGACCGGCGCCATCCTCGGCGGCCTCGCCATCGCCAAGACAAAGGAGCTCGAGGACGCGAACCGCGCGGGCAAGGACTATTCGACGGTGCGCGGCATGGAGGACACCCGGAGCAAGCTGAAGAACGCCTCGATCGGCACGCTCGTCGCCGGCGGGGCGGTCGCGGCGACCGGCGTCGTCCTCGTCATCCTCGACGCTCGCTCGGCCTCCAGCGAGCGGCGCGCCTGGCTCGCCCCCGAGGTCGGTCCGGGCGGCGCCGGGGTGGTCGCCGGCCTGCGCTTCTGACCCGTGGGCCTGGTCTGTTGCTCTGCCGCCTCCGGGCGGCGACCGCAAGTCCGACTCGCCCGTGGAGCGGACGAAGTGCGTGAGAGGAGGGACGCGATGAGGCTCGTACTCGCTCTGCTGGTGGCGGCCCTGCTCGGGCTCGCCGGGTGCCCGAGCCCGGACTACGGCAACGGCGGTTTCAGCTGCGCCAAGGACGGGGTCTGCCCGGGCGGCTACGTCTGCGTCACCGAGGCGACCGGGAAGTTCTGTCGCAAGCCGGGGACACCGGGCAAGGACGCGGCGCTCGAGGGCAAGGTGGGGGACGGCAAGCCTGACGCACCCGGCGACGGACCGCGCGCCGAGGGGCCGCGCATGGAGATGAGCGTCGACGGCCCGGTCATCTTCGACTGCAAGGGCAAGGCCGACGGCACGGACTGCTCGGTGACCGGCACCAAGGGCTTCATCTGCCTCGCCGGCGCGTGCGCGGCCTCGACCTGCGGCGACAAGTACGTCGACAAGGTGAACAGCGAGGACTGCGACGACGGCAACACCGTGCCGGACGACGGGTGCAACGCCTGCCGGTTCGGCTGCAAGCAGGACCCCGACTGCGCCGACAAGGAGGCCTGCAACGGCGCCGAGACCTGCGACACCACGGCGCACAAATGCAAGGGCGGGACCCCGCTCCTCGACGGCACCAGCTGCACCCTGGTGGGCGGCACGGGGGTCTGCAAGAGCGGGGACTGCATCAAGCCCGGCTGCGGCAACGGCGTGCCTGACTCGGGCGAGGAGTGCGACGACGGGAACCCCACCAACGGCGACGGCTGCAACAACGACTGCAAGTTCTCCTGCCACCTCGACGCGGACTGCGACGACAAGGACGCCTGCACCGGCGCCGAGGTCTGCAAGAAGGAGGCGGGGAAGCAGTACTGCGTCGCCGGCACAGCGCTCACCTGCAACGACGGTAAGACCTGCACGACCGACACCTGCGACGCGGTCAAGGGCTGCGTCTACACGCCGATCGACGCCGACAAGGACGGCAAGTCCTGCGACCAGGACTGCAACGACAGCGACCCCACGATCTACCTGGGCGCCACCGAGTGTGCCGACGGCAAGGACAACGACTGCGACAAGTCGGTCGACGAGGCGCCGCTCGATCCGGGCAAGTGCTACAAGGACACCGACGGGGACGGCTACGGCGGCAAGACGGAGATCGCCTCCTGCGACTGCCCGAGCGGCTACGTCAAGAACACCGGCGACTGCGCCGACGGGCTGAAGGACGTCCACCCGGGCCAGACCGGCTGGTACACCACCGGCTACTGCACGCTGTCCCTCTGCTTGCCCTTGCCCTGCCACTGCGTGTCGTACTCCTTTGATTACGACTGCGACGGGGCCGCGACCCAGCACTACACCTCGGTCGCCGGCACCTGCAGCCTCGTCACCATCGGGAAGTTCAGCTACTGCACCGGGTCAGGGTGGGTCAGCTCCGTGCCGGCGTGCGGGGTCGAGGCGGACTACAAGACCTGCAGCCTCAGCCTCCTCGCCTGCGCGAGCAGCACCGCCAAGCGCAAGCAGGAGTGCCACTGACGCAGGCCCGCCTGTCGCGGCCCGACGCCCGCCCCTGCTGCGCCCGCTCGCTCGCCCGGTGATGCGGGGGGCCTGGATCCCGGCCCCCCGCTCGTAGTACTGATCCCCTGCTGACCTCGTCCGGCGGCGCCGCCGCGGCAGCCGGACCAGCGACCAGCGAACCAGCGAACCCGCCCCGATCGCCCGAACCAGGAGACGCCCCATGGCTCAGGACCTCATCGCCTTCGCGAGCGAGTATGGCAAGCACCTCGAGCAGCGCGCCAAGCAGGGGATCCCCCCGCTGCCGCTCTCGGCGGCCCAGACCGAGGCAGTCTGCGCCGCGCTGCGGACCAGCCCTCTCGACCTCGCCGCGCTCCGCGTGCACGACCAGCCGGACACCGTCGCCTCGCTCCGCTTCCTCCTCGCCGAGCGCGTGCCCCCGGGCGTCTACCCTGCCTCCCGGGTGAAGGCGGCCTTCCTCGCCGAGCTGGCGACCGGGCGGCTGACCACGCCCAACCTCACCCGCGACGAGGCGATCGACCTCCTCGGCGGAATGGCCGGCGGCTTCAACCTCCCCCCGCTGCTCGAGGTGCTCGCCGGGGGCGGCGCCGCGGCCGAGCGCGCCGCGCAGCGCCTCGAGGACCTGATCTTGATCCCGCCCGCCGACCTCGCGCGCGTCAAGGAGCTCGCGCGGGGAGGCAGCGAGGCCGCGCGCCGGCTCCTCCGCGCCTGGGCCGCCGGGAGCTGGTACTCGCACCTGCCCGAGGTGCCGCTCGAGCAGCGCCGCCTCGTGCTCCGCACCACCGGCGAGATCAACACCGACTTCTTCTCGCCGGCGCAGGAGGCCTCGACCCGCGACGACATCCCGCTCCACGCGCTCTGCGTCCTCAGCACCTCGCCGCACGACCGCAACTTCCTCGAGCGGCGTCGCGCGCTGGCCGGCCGCGGCACCCCGCTCGCCTTCGCCGGCGACGTGGTCGGCACGGGCTCCAGCCGCAAGTC
>JAKLHH010000102.1 GCA_022710245.1 Myxococcota bacterium | reverse complement strand
GGGGCTGCCTGGCGACGACCACGATCGGAGCGAAGGCCTTCGCGGGCGCCACGCCGCGCAGCACCGCGGCCATCCCCTGCTCCAGCTGGGCGTGCAGCCGCGCGAGCGGCGCCAGAGGGCTCCCGGCCCGCGCGTCCCCGCCGCCGAGGAGCACGAAGGCGAGCAGGCTGGTGAGAGAGCGCCTCATGCTCAGCGCCCGCGCGCGCCGCGCAGCGCGAGCGCCTCCGCGATCCAGTCGAGGAAGTCGGGTACGGTCTTCGGGTCGGTCATCTGCCGGCCGTTGATGAGGAAGGTCGGGGTGCCGTGGATCTGCAGCCGCCTCGCCTCCGCCACGTCCCCCGCGACCCGGGCGCGCACCGGCGCCGAGTCGAGCGCCAGCTTGAAGCGCTCCACGTCGAGGCCGATCGCCCTCGCGCTCGCCACCAGGTCCTCGCGGTCGAGCGCCTTCTGGTCGTCGAAGAGGCGGTCGTGCATGGGCCAGAACTTCCCCTGCAGGTGCGCCGCGGCGGCGGCCTGCGCCGCGAGCAGCGCGTGCGAGTGGAGCGAGGTGAGCGGCAGGTGCTTGAAGCAGACGCGCAGGCGCGGCCCGGCCTCCTTCTCGAGGAGCTCGACCAGCTGGCGCCCGAGCGCGCAGAAGGGGCACTCGAAGTCGCTGAAGACCACCAGCTCCACCGGGGCGTCGGCGCGGCCCCGGCAGGGCGCCTGCGCGAGCTCCACTCGCTCGGGCTCCCGCGGGCCGAAGCGCTCGAGGAGGCGCGCGGCGATCTCCTCGTCCTTGTCGTTCCGCGCGAGGCCGCGCAGGATGGCCCGGACCGCGAACCGGCCACGCAGGCAGGAGGCCGCGCGGCTGGCGGGCGCCGAGGCGGGCTGGCCCTCGGCCGCGCACTCGGCCAGCGTGCCCTGGACGTCGGGGCAGGGACAGCGCTGCTCGGAGGCGAGGCGCAGGAGCCGGCGCCGCAGGCCGGGCTCGATCGCCTCGGGGCTCACCTCGGCCAGGCGGATGAGCGCGCGTGCGGAGGCGTCCTCCGCCTCGGCCAGCGGGCCCTCCTCGTCCACGGCCCTGCCCCGGCCCCCGTGCTTGCAGCCGGCGAGGGCCAGCGCGAGGGCCAGCGCGAGGGCCGGCCGGGCGATGCGCGAGCTCTTCGAGACCATCTCGTCCTCCAGGTGGATTCCGGACGTGGGCAGGCGGAGGTTAGTCGGCGCGGCGTGCCTCGTCCACCCCTCGCCGCGGGGCGCGGTCTGCTGGCGAGCGCCGGCGAGGAGTGTCATTCTTCCGCGAGCTGGTTGACGTTGACACTCGCTAACGCACCGTGTTACGCAACCAGGACTCTCCCCGGAGTGCTGGCCGCCCCGTCGGAGATCATCTCGTACCTCAAGGAGGCCATCGTGAAGGTTCTTGTGACCGCGAAGCGCGTCCCGGATCCCGAGCAGAAGGTCAAGCTCAAGGGGGGCGCCGTCGATCTCACTGGCATGAACTTCGTCGTCAATCCGTTCGACGAGTACGCGGTCGAGGCCGCGCTCCGTCTGACCGAGAAGGCGGACGCGGGCGGGCAGCGGACCGGCGAGGTCGTGGTCCTCTCGATCGGACCGGCCGAGGCCTCCCAGCAGCTCCGCAGCTGCCTGGCGATGGGCGCCGAGCGCGGGATCCACATCACCGGCGCCACCGACGACACCCTCGACTCCGAGCAGGTCGCGCGCCTGGTGGCCGCGGTCTACAACAAGGAGAAGCCGGACCTCCTCCTCCTCGGCAAGCAGACCGTCGACGGCGACGCCAACCAGGTCCCGCAGCTCGTCGCCGGCTACCTGGGCCTGCCGCAGGCCTGCTTCGCCGCCACCGTCGAGCTCGCCGCGGACAAGAAGTCGGTCATCGTCGGGCGCGAGATCGACGGCGGCCTCGAGCTGAAGCAGGTCCCCCTGCCGGCCGTGGTCAGCGTCGACCTCCGCATCGTGCTGCCGAAGGCGGTGAAGAACAACGAGACCGCGCCGACCCACGAGTACGCCGAGGGGCCGCGCTACGCCTCGCTGAAGGGCATCATGCAGGCCAAGAAGAAGAAGATCGACGCCCTCGACCCGGCCGCGCTCGGCGTCAGCCTGGCGCCGCTGACCAAGGTCGTCGCCATCGAGGCGCCGCCGGAGCGCAAGGCCGGCATCAAGGTGGAGACCGTCGACGATCTCGTGAGCCGGCTGCGGAACGAGGCCAAGGTGCTCTAGCCCGCGCGGAGGCGCCGCGGCGCCCCGCACGTGAGGCGCGCCCCTCGGCGCGCCGCCCTAGGAGAATGGTATGAGCAACGTACTGATCGTGGCCGAGCAGCGGGACGGGAAGCTCCGCACCCCCTCGCTCAACGCCTTCACGTTCGGCAAGAAGATGGCCCAGGCCGCCGGCGGCGACCTCCTCGTCCTGGTCATCGGCGGCAGCGTCGGTGACGCGGCTGGAGAGGCGGCGAAGTACGGCGCCAAGAAGGTGATCGTCGTCGAGGACGCGTCGCTCGCGCACTACCTGGCCGAGACCTACGCGCCGGTCGTGGCGCGCATCGCCAAGGCTCAGGGCGTGGGCGTGGTCGCCGCCACGGCGACCGCCTTCGGCAAGGACCTGATGCCGCGCGTCGCCGCGCTGCTCGGGGCCGGCATGGCCTCCGACGTGGTCGACATCGTCGGGCCGAAGACCTTCAAGCGGCCGATGGTGGCTGGCAACGTGATCGCCCGCGTCGAGGTGACCTCGCCGATCGCGGTGGTCACCGCGCGCCAGACCGAGTTCGCCGCGGCCAAGCCCGAGGGCGCGGCGGCGGCCATCGAGAAGGCCCCCGCCGAGGCGCCGAAGGACCTCGGTGCCAAGGTGGTGCGCATCGAGGAGGTCAAGAGCACGCGCCCGGACCTCTCCGAGGCCAAGGTGGTCGTCTCCGGCGGCCGCGGCATGAAGAGCGGCGAGAACTTCAAGGTGCTCGAGCAGCTGACCGACCTCCTCGGCGGCGCGCTCGGCGCCACCCGCGCCGCCTGCGACGCCGGCATGGTCCCGAACGACCTGCAGGTCGGCCAGACCGGCAAGGTCGTCGCCCCCGACCTCTACATCGCGGTGGGCGTCAGCGGCGCTCTGCAGCACCTCGCCGGGATGAAGTCCTCCAAGGTGATCGTCGCCATCAACAAGGACCCCGAGGCGCCGATCTTCCAGGTCGCGGACTACGGCCTGGTCACCAAGTGGGAGGACGCGATCCCCGCGCTCCTCGACAAGGTCAAGGCGATCAAGGCCGGCTGACCGTCCCCGCCGCCGCCGCGGCACCGCCGACCCGGAGCCCTCGTGAAGACCTACAGCTGCACGAGCTGCCAGGGCAGCATCGTCGTCGGACACCCGCAGGGCGTCTTCCGCCGCCAGGCGCGGGCGCTCGCGCGCATGACCCACCCCCTCCTCGAGCGGCTGCTCCACCAGGGCCGCATCCTCGGCAAGTTCCTCGGCGCGATGGAGGAGAAGTTCTACCTCGAGCCACACAGGTTCCGCGCGCTGCCGAGCGCGTGCCCGCGCTGCGGGTTCCGCGGGACCGAGGCGCAGCGGTGGTGGAAGGCGGGGGTCGTCGAGGCGGAGTAGGCCTCCGCCTCTCGCGCTCACTTCTCGTCGGTTCGGGGCTCGAGCGGTGCCGCCGCGCGGGCGAAGGCGGAGCTACTTCTTGTCACACCGGTAGGTGTCAGTGTTGGAGAGGCACTTGCCCCCGCCGCAGGCGCCCGAGTAGCACTCGACGGAGTCGGTGCACGAGGAGCCGTCCATCTGCAGCGCCTTGCAGACGCCGTTGATGCAGCGGTTCGACGACGCGCAGGGGTCGGTGGCGCTGCAGGTCGAGCCTGCCGGCAGCGGGTTCGCGCAGGTGCCCTTGTTGCAGAAGTGCGTGCTGCACTCGAAGGTGTTGTTGCAGAGATCGCCAGGGCCCTTCGACGGGAAGACCGGCTGGTGCCCGTTGAGGGTCGAGGTGGGATCGAAGCCGCGCGGGCAGCTCGCCGCCGCGGCCTGCACATCCAGCACGACCTGCCTGGCGTCCTTCGGGCTCCACGCGGCCGGGTTCGCGTTCGCGTAGAGGTTGTTGTACGTCGTGGTCAGCTCGGCGGTGCACGCCGCCTCGGTGCTCCCGGTGGTCAGCGTCTTGACCTCGGCCGCATCACAGCAGGTGAAGGCCCAGGAGCAGGCAGCGGCCGCCATCGCGCTCGGGAACTGGGTCTTGTCGATCCCGGGATCCTCGGTCGTGCAGGCAGAGATGACGAAGGGGAGCAGCAGGCAAACCTTGCGGAGCATGATGACCTCACTAGGCTTATCAGGCCCCCATCATCCAGCCCGGCTGGCCTCCGGTCAAGGACCTGGGTCACATCGCGCGGGCGCCGAACAGTGTTCCACAAGCTACCGAAGTGACGAGTAGTGTAACGATGCAAACCGGGTTGTCGTACGAGGGCGCTTGTGCTAGGTGTGTCTCGCTACAGAAGGTTCCTGGTGGGAAGGTTGCTTGATTGATGCTGCCGCGCCGGAGCGGCAATTCGCCCTGCACGCCTCCTGCGGAGGCTCCGCGAGGGGCAAATTGCGGGTCCTCGCGGCCTGCGGCCGCTCCGGGATGAGACCGCCGCAATTCACCTGCAAGAGGACGCCAGTGCAAGAGGACCGCCGAGCCCTGTGGTATCTGAAGAAGATCTCGCTCTTCGCCGACCTCGGCCAGGAAGAGCTGGGTGACCTCGCCAACCTCGCCACCCTGCAGGAGGTCCGCCGCCGCCGGGTGATCTTTCTCCCCGGCGATCCCGGGACCTCCGTGTTCTTCGTCAACGGGGGCCGGGTCAAGATCTCGCGCGTGACGCGGGACGGCAAGGAGCTCACGCTCGCCTACCGCGGTCCCGGCGAGATCTTCGGCGAGCTCTGCCTGGTGGACGGCGGCCCCCGCGCCGAGATGGCCGAGGCGATGGAGAACGCGCTCGTCACCGAGATCCCGCGCGAGCAGTTCGAGAAGCTGCTCGACAGCCACGCGCGGATGGGGACGCGCCTGGTGAAGACGCTCTGCGAGCGCCGCCGCGAGCTGGAGAACACCGTCGAGAAGCTCGTCTTCCAGGACGTCAACGCCAAGCTCGCCGAGCTGCTCCTCTCGCTCGGCGACGACTACGGCGTCGACGACGCGCGCGGGACGCTGGTCGCCGTCAAGATCACCCACCAGGAGATGGCGAACCTGATCGGCTCCACGCGCGAGACGGTGAGCCTCACGCTCTCGCAGTTCAAGCGCAAGAAGCTGATCGCCACCGACGGACGCAAGATCATCCTCACCGACCGCGAGGGGCTGCGCGCGCTCATCTGAGGCGCGGAGGGGGGCGGATGGGCGGCACGCGGAGCTCAGGATGACCGAGGAGAGCCCGACCCTGCAGGAGGCGCTCGTCCTCGCCCTGCAGGGCGAGGGCGTCCTCGCCGAGCGCCTGGTGGCGGAGGCGGCGCTCGCGGCGGCGACCCGGCACGGGCCCGAGAGCGCCGAGCACGCGGCCGCGCTCTTCGAGCTGGCGCGAGTGCTCGTCGAGGTGGGCGACCTGGTGCGGGCGGCGGAGGTGCTGCGGCGAGCGAGCGAGCTCCCGCCGGCCGCCGGACGGACCCCCGAGGCGCAGCGGGCCCGGCTCACCTGCCAGATGAACCTCGGCGAGGTGCTGCTCCGCCTGGGCGAGGCGGACGAGGCCGAGGCGGTGCTGCGCTCCTCGCTCGCCGAGCGCGCCGCTCTCTACGGCGAGGCCCACCCGGGCTACGCCCATGGCCTCGAGGGGCTGGCCGAGGTGCTGCACGCGCGCGGCGACGAGGAGGAGGCGCTCGAGCTGGTGGAGCGGGCGAGCGCGATCTTTCGCGAGGACGGGCCGCGGCTCGCGGCTGCGCTCGCGCTGCGCGCCCTCATCGCGGCGGAGCTGGGCAAGGAGCTCGTCCCCGGGGTGGAGGCGCTCGGCGAGCCGGTCCTCGACGAGCTGGTGCGCGCGGTGCTCGCGCGCGAGCAGACCGAGGACGCGCGGACCCTGCTCCCGGTCCTCTCGGCGCTGCGGGCGCACCTCGAGGCGCGGCGCGGCCCCGCTGACCTCTGGCTGCTCAACCTGGTCGGGGCCACCGCCAACGCGGCCCGCGCCGCGGGCCAGGACGAGCTGAGGCGGAGCTCGCTCGCCTGGCTGCTCCACGCCGTCGACGCGCGCGGCGACGAGCCGCAGGGCCTCGAGGTGACGCTGGGGCTCGCGCTCTGCGAGAGCGAGCTCGGCGACCACGACGCCGCCGAGCGCTGGTACGTCGAGGGGCGACGGCGGGCGCGACGGCTCGGCGACCTCGGGCTGGAGTCGGCGGTGCTGCGAAACCACGGGCTGGCGCGCTCCGAGAACCGTCCGGCGGACGCGGCGCCCCTCCTCGCGGAGGCGGTGGCGCTGGCGCGAGAGGCGGAGGACGACGACGCGCTCGGCCGCGCGCTGGTCGCGCTCGGGATCCAGCGCCAGCACACGGGCCTCGCTGCCGAGGCGCGCGTGCTCTTCGAGGAGGCCATCCGGCGCCTGCCGCCCGAGCACCCGGACACGCTCTTCGCGCGCAGTCACCTCGGCGCTCTGCAGGAGGGCAGCGACGCCTGCGGCTGCGGGGACCTGGGCCAGGCCATCGCGGGCGCGCTGCGGGACCTGGTCGCGCCGCACCTCCCCGACGGGCTCCTGCGTGAGATCGTGGTCGCGCTCCGCGAGGAGGGGCCGCCCGAGGTGAGCGTCGACCTGGCGCGCGAGCCCAGCGCCGAGGAGCGCGAGCTCCTCGATCGCTCGCTGAACCAGGGCCTCGCCACCTTGCGGGGCGGCCTCCGCCGCCTCGGCTACTCCCGCTGAGGTGACTCCGAGGGCCGCGGGTCGGAGGGAGGCCGGGTGCGCGCGCCCGGCCGCGTGACGACCGTCAGGCCGACGGCGAGGAGGACCAGCGCGGCGGCGGCGGCGGCGATCGCCACGCCCGTCGGCAGGTGGAGGTCCTTGGCCGCGTAGCGGCCCACCACCAGCGCCGCGGCGTTGTTCAGGAAGTGCAGCAAGATCCCGGGGAGGAGCGAGCCCGTGCGGAGGGCGAGGAACGCGAGCACGACGCCGAGGAGGAAGGTGGGAAAGACCCTGTAGATGCTCATGTGAAAGAGGCCGAAGAGGAGGCCGTTGAGCAGGAGGGCGCTCGCGGTGCCCAGCCGCGGCCAGCTCGCGCGCAGGACCAGGCCGCGGAACAGGAGCTCCTCGCAGATCGCCGGCGAGAGCGCGAGGGCGAAGAGATCGAGCGCGAGCGGCCGGCCGCTGCTCAGCAGCAGGCGGTGCATCTCGTCGATCAGCTCGCGCGGCATGGGCAGCACGCGCTGCTGCACGCCCTCGATGATGACGCCGACCAGGTACCAGGCGGAGATCCCGATCAGCGCCGCGCCGAGGAGCGCCAGGCCTCGCGGGCGCGTGAGGCCGAGCGCGGAGCGCGGGTCGAGCGGCGCCAGGCGCACGAGCAGGAGCACCGGCCCGGCGATCAGGACCCACTCGGTGAGCAGGATGCCGCCGATCAGGTGATGGACCTGCAGCGGGTTGCCGACCAGCTGCAGGAGCGCCATCACCGCGAGGAGCACCAGCCCCGCCTCCATCGGCTCCGGCAGCGGCCGGCGCGTCGTCGGGCGGCGCGCGCGCGCCAGCTCGGGCGCGAAGAGGAGGCGCTCGCTGTTGTAGATGCGCGCCGCGATCTTCAGCGCCACGAACGCGTAGAGGAGCGTCGAGCCGAGGGCGAGGGCCATCGCCAGGCCGGGGACCGTCCCCGAGATCAGCTCGCGCGCGAGGAGCGAGATGTTGACCACCGGGACCAGCGCGAGGAGCGGCGAGAGCTCGAGGCCGGGGAGCTGCGAGGCCATCGCGGGGAGCACGCAGGCGAGGTAGATCGGCGTCAGCAGGTTCTGCGCCTCCTTGAAGCTGCGCGCCAGCGAGGCCACCGCGATCATCAGCGCCGCGAAGAAGAACGCGGTCGGGAGCAGCGCCACGCCGGTCAGCGCCACCGCGCTCCAGGGGATCGCCGCGGCCAGGCCGGCCGCCTTGAGCGCGGGGCCGAAGCCGAGGAGCACGGTGAGCCCCATCGAGGCGATGTTGAGGAGCCCGGTGGTGAGCGCGATGGTCGCCACCGCGAGGAACTTGCCGGCGACCACGTCGACCCGCGCCGCCGGCGCCACGAAGAGCGTCTCCAGGGTGCCGCGCTCCTTCTCGCCGGCGGTGAGATCGATGGCCGGGTAGAAGGCGCCGAGGAGCACCATCAGCACGAGCACCAGCGGCAGCACGCTGGAGAGGAGGTGCGCCCCGAGGTCGCGCGAGGTCGCCAGGTTGACGCCCTCGGAGGTGAGCGGCAGGGCGAGGGAGGGCGGCAGCCCGCGCAGCCGCAGCCGCTCACCGCGCTGCTCGTCGGAGAAGCGCCGCAGCGCCTGGCGGACGCGCTCCTCGGCCTGGCTCGAGCGGTCACGCGCGGCGTCGAAGAGGATCTTCACCCGCACGGTGCCCTCGGCGCGCTGCGCGGGGGTCGCCGCCGGCAGCTCGAGGACCGCGTCGAGCTTGCCGCGACGCACGGCGTTCGCGTCGCCCTGCCCCTTCACCTCGAGGACCGGGTCGTGCGCGAGCGAGAGCGAGAGCGCCGGCCACTCAGGGCCGCGGAGACCGAGCCGTGAGGCCTGCCGGGCGCGCACGCCCTGCTGGGTGCCCAGCCACTGGCTGATGCCGACGCCCATCAGCGGGTAGAGCGCGAGCGGCAGCAGCACCATCACGATCAGGGTGCGCCGGTCGCGCAGCGTCTCGCGCAGCTCCTTGCGGTAGACGAGGAAGATCGTCCGCGGGCTCACGCGCGGGCCTCCGCGTCGATCAGCTGCAGGAACGCCTGCTCCAGCGTCGCCACTCCCTGCGAGGCCTTCAGCGCCGCCGGCGACCCCTCGCGCAGCAGCCGGCCGCGGTGGATGAAGCCGATGCGATCACAGAGGAGCTCGGCCTCGGTCATGTAGTGGGTGGAGAAGAGGATGGCGCGGCCACGCGCGCGGGCGTCGCGGATGAAGTCGGCGACGAAGCGGCTGGCGAGGACGTCGAGGCCGGCGGTCGGCTCGTCGAGGATCAGCACCGGCGGGTCGTGCAAGGTGGCGCGGGCGAGGGAGACGCGCTGGCGCTCGCCGGTGGAGAGCCCGCCGCAGCGCCGCTCGAGGAGCGGCTCGATGCGGAGCGCGGCGGCGACCTCCTCGATGCGACGCGCCAGCGCGCGCCGCTCCATGCGGAAGAGCTGGCCGAAGTAGGCGAGGAGCTCGCGCACGCTGAGGCGCGCGTAGAGGCCGGTGGTCCCGGTGAGGAAGCCGAGGCGCGCCTTGGCCTCCGACGGCCGCGCGACCACATCGACCCCGCAGATCTCGGCGCGCCCGCGGGAGGGCTGCATCAGCGCGGCGAGCATGCGGAGCGTGGTGGTCTTGCCGGCCCCGTTCGGGCCGATCAGCCCGTAGACCTCGCCGGGCGTGATCGCCAGGCTGAGCTCCTCGACGGCGGTGGCGGCGCCGAACTCCTTGCCCAGCTGCTGAGCGACGATACCCATGGGGTTCATGGTCTTACCATCGCGCCGCGGGTGACGCCAGGGGCTGGCGGCGCTGGTATAGTGCCCGACCGGAGGTGCCGGGTGGAGCTCTGGACGATCCTGGCGGGGGTGCTCGGCGCACCCACGCTGCTGGCGGTGGTCAGGCTGATCGAGACCGGGTACGAACGGCACCGCGCGTCCGTGGCGCGGCGCGACCTGCGCAGCAGGCTGGCCGCCGGGGAGGTGGTCTCCGAGCAGGCCGCCGTCGATGGCCCGGTGCGCATCGAGGGGAAGGCGGTGGCCGGAGCGCTGCTCACCGCACCGCTCTCCGGCAAGCCGGTGATCGGCTACCGGCTGCGCATCGCCCGCGGACCGGGCGACGGCGCGGTGACCAGCCAGGGGGCCGCCATCCTCGACGTCGCCTGCCTGCAGGAGTTCTTTGTCGACGACGGGAGCGCGGCCGCCGCGCGAGTGTGCCCCGCGCGCTGCCTGCCCCTCTTCACCTCCGAGAGCCCGGTCGCGATCGAGGCGGGGGACCTCGTCCGGTCGCCCCTCAAGGAGATCGTGGACCGCTGCATGCTCCCGGGGAGCGCGCTGGTGAGCGCCTCGAGCTTCGTCGGCACCGAGTACCTGCTCGAGCCCGGCGAGATGGTCTTTGTCTTCGGCGAGGCCACGCACGAGCTGGACCCCGCGGCGGCGAGGGCCGGCTACCGCGAGCCGCCGCTGCGGCTCGTGGTCAGCGCCCCGGCCGAGGGCTTCCTGGTGGTCGCCGACCGCGACCGCGACGAGCTGCTGCAGAACCTCCGCGAGGGGCGTGACCTGATCCCTCCGGACACCACCCTCTGAGCGACCTCCGGCCGAGCGGCCGTCCGATCTTTTCACGCAACCTCCTCTCGTGGCTCCCGATAACCGATCGCGAGCCACGAGAGGAGGCCGAACATGTCGAGGATCAGCGGAGCGACCTGCCAGAGCCAGCAGCCCACCTTCACCGAGGAGACCCGCCCGGACGCCACCGCGCCCAGGGCTCCGACCCCGCAGCGGGAGCCCGCGAAAGGCGGGGCCGGGCCCCGGCCCGCGTCACGTGACGGGAGCCGCAGCGCGAGCACCAACGCCGAGCGGCTGCAGCGACTCGGTGACGCGGGGATCAAGAAGAGCCACGGCTGCAGCGTGCGAGCGCTGGTCGCGGAGGGGGCTGGACAGCTCGATGAGCTGGCCGGCCATGGCGCGGAGGGCCTCGCGGGCCTCGCGTCGAAGCTCCAGGACTCACGCGCCGCCGAGCTCCTCGGCAAGGCGAGCACGATCCTCGACAAGGCCGCGCTCGTGATGCTGCCAGTCGTCACCCTCTGGAAGCTGGCCGAGGGCCTCTGCGAGATCGGCAACGCGCACCTCGAGGCCCAGCTCGACGGCGAGGCCGAGAGCTACCGCGAGGGCGTCACGCAGGCGGTGGCCGCGGCGCTGGGCAACCCGGGGGCCTCGGTCGCGCAGCTCAGGGCGGCCGCCGGCAGCGCGCGTTACGTCGACCACCTCGACACGCTCTCGCGGAGCCGCGCGGCCAGTCCGTCGCAGCGCGAGGGCTGGGCCAAGCAGGTCGCGCGCTACGCGCTGGGCGCAGAGGCCGGTGTCCGCTACGCCGCCGGGCTCGGCGCCAAGGAGCGCCAGGCGCTGGCGGCCTACCTGCTGCAGGAGTCGCGGACCGATGATCCGGCGCGCGCGGTCCGCGACTGGATCTCGGTGCGCGCGAAGCACTGACCCCACAGTTCGCCTCGGTAGAACACGAAGTGTGGGGTTAGACTCGCGGAGCCGCCGGGAGGCTTGCCAGGAGAGACTCATGGGATCAGTGCTCGGCTTGATAGCGGCCCTCGTCGTCTACTCGTCCAGCGTGGTCGCGATGGCGGCGCCGGACCTCCGGCTGGCTCGCCGGCGGCGCAACCGGATCAAGGAGCAGCAGGCGCTGCTGCGCACGCAGGAGCTGAGCCGCGCCAGTCAGCTGCGGAGCGGGGAGCTGGCGCTGCTGCGCGGCACCGCGGTCCCGCTCACCACCCAGCAGACCGCCGAGGGCAAGGAGGTGATCGGGCAGCGGGCCGTGATGCAGCGCTTCGGCGTGACCGCCGACTGGACCGTGGTCTGCGACTTCGAGGTCGACGACGGCTCGGGGCGCGTGCTCGTCGACGGCGGGAGCTGCCTCCTCATCTCGCCCGCGCGCACGCTGCTCCCGGGCGAGACGGTGCTCGTCCTGGGCGTCGTCGCGCACCGGCCCGTCCCGGCCGAGCAGGCGAGCGGCCTGCGGACGGGCAGCTGGCGGCCGGTCCTGGTCGCGCCGCCAAACGGGGTGGTGCTGCTCGCGACCTGCGATCGCGAGCAGGCCGCGGCCATGCTCCCCGACGCGGTGCCCGCAGACTCCCCGCTGCGCTGGTGAGAGGCTGCTCGTCGAGGAGAGCGGAGCCTGCTACGCTGGGCCCATGACAGCCCCCGGCCAGAAGCACACGCTGCCTCTCCTCCACCTTGCGGCCGGCCGACCCTGGATCGTCGCGCACCGCGGGGACTCCGCCCGCGCGCCGGAGAACACGCTCCTCGCCGCCGCGCAGGCGCAGGAGGGCGGCGCGGACGCCTGGGAGCTCGACGTCCACCTGACCCGCGATCGCGTGCCGG
>JAKLHH010001019.1 GCA_022710245.1 Myxococcota bacterium | reverse complement strand
GCCCTACGGCTTCGAGACCTTCATCCCGCTCGGGCTCACCTACGCCCTGCTCTGGCGAGCCCGCGGCCGCAGCTCGCGCTTCGTGCTCCTCTGCCTCGCCGCCGGCCTCCTCGCGCTCTTCCTCGTCCTCCTGCCGCTCATCCACCTCAGCCTGCAGGACTCCGTGCAGACGCTCTGGCTGACGCTGCAGCGCGAGGACGTGCAGCGCGCCCTCGGCCTCAGCCTCGCCTCCTCGTCCATCGCCACCGCCGTCTGCGTGCTCTTCGGCGTGCCGCTCGCCTACGCGCTCGCGCGGCTCGACTTCGCGGGCAAGCCGCTCCTCGAGACGCTGATCGACGTCCCCATCCTGGTGCCGCAGTCGGTGGTCGGCATCGCCTTCATCGTCATGCTCGGGCCGGGGAGCCCGCTCGGGCAGTGGCTCGAGGGGCAGGGCTGGCACATCTCGGGGAGCCTGCTCGGGCTGGTGCTGGCGCAGGTCTTCGTCGCCGCGCCCTTCGTGATCAAGGCGGCGCACACCGCCTTCGACGGCGTCCCGGTCCCCCTCGAGCAGGCGGCGCGGGTGCTCGGCAGCTCGGCGGCGATGGCCTTCGTCAAGATCGCGGTCCCGCTCGCCAGCCGGGGGCTGCTGGTCGGCGCTGTCCTCGGCTGGGCGCGCGCTCTCTCGGAGTTCGGCGCCATCATCCTCTTCGCCAGCTCGCCGGTGACCGCGCCGGTCCTCGTCCACACCGAGTTCCTGCGCGCGGGCGTCACCGAGAGCCGGCCGATCGCCACGCTGCTCCTCGTCACCTGCTTCTGGGCCTTCCTCCTGCTCAGGCTCGGCGCGGGCTACTTGCCCTTCGGCTGGCGGCCCCCCAGGCCGGGAGGCGCCGCATGATTGATGGTCGCGGCAGCTCCGCCCGACCGCCCTGCCTGGGCGGCGCCGCTCTGATGCTCGCTGTGCGCGGCCTCACGCACCGCTTCGGCGCCTTCCAGCTCGGCCCCCTCGAGCTCGAGCTCGAGGCGGGCAGCTACGCGGTGCTCCTCGGCCCCAGCGGGAGCGGCAAGACGATGCTCCTGCAGACGCTCGCGGGCCTCTTCCCCGACGCGAGCGGCGCGATCACTCTCGACGGGCGCGACGTGACCCGTCTGCCCCCCGAGCGGCGCGGGATCGGGCTCGTCTTCCAGCACGCCGCCCTCTTCCCGCACTTCTCCGTGCGCGGCAACCTCGAGTACGGCCTGAGGGCCCAGCGGCTGGCGCCGGCCGAGCGCCGCGAGCGGGTGGAGTCGCTGATCGCGCGCCTCCGCCTGGGGCCGGTCCTCGAGCGACCGGTGAAGACGCTCTCGGGCGGCGAGGCGCAGCGGGTCGCGATCGCGCGCACGCTGGCGACGCGGCCGCGGCTCTTGCTCCTCGACGAGCCGCTCAGCCTCCTCGACCTCCACGCGCGGCAGGAGCTCCGCGCCGAGCTGGCCGCGCTGCACCGTGAGCTCGGCCTGACCACGCTGCACGTGACGCACGACCGCGAGGAGGCCCGCGCGCTCGGGCAGACGCTGGCGGTGATGCTGGACGGCCGCGTGGTCCAGCAGGGCCCGCTCGCGGAGGTGCTCGCGGCGCCGTGCGACCCCGCGGCGGCGCGCTTCCTCGACGAGCGGCCGCCTGACGCGGCGGGCGAGGCCTGAGATGCAGCCCGAGCGCTTCCCGCTGACCAAGATCTTCGACGTGCCGTTCCTCTCGCTGGACGGCACCAGCGCCGAGATGGCCTCGCTCCTCTTCCTCTTCCTCGCGGTGATCGTCGCCTCCAGCCTGCGCCGCCACCGGCAGGCGGCGCGGCGGGTGGTGCAGCTCGCCTCGCTCGGTGTCTTCTTCTACGTCGTCTACTCGTGCCTGGGCGTCTTCGGGATGATCCGCAACTCGCTCTACGGGCTGACGCTCCTCGGCACGGTCTACACCGAGTCCTTCTACTGGATGGCGCTCCCGGTGGTGGTGCTGAGCACCACGCTGATCACCGGTCCGCTCTTCTGCGGCTGGGTCTGTCCGACGGGGACGCTCCAGGATCTCGCCGGCGAGCTGCGCAAGCTCGTCCCCAGGTGGTGGGGGTGGGCGAAGGCGCGAGGCGCCAGGGGGGCCGCTCCCGCGCGCACGCCCTGGCGCGTGACCCGCGGCCAGCGGCTCTGGCTCGGCGTCATGGTCCTCCTCTTCATCGCGGCGGTGGTCTGGCTCGGCCTGCACAAGCAGATGTTCCTCGAGGACTCGAGCCTGCACTGGGCCGCGGCGCTGCTGCTGCTCAGCTACCTGGTGATGACCGGCGTCCTCGACGACCTGCCCACACGCACCCTGCGCGTCCTCTCCTTCTTCTCCATCGTGGTCACCGCCGTCTCGGGCCTGGCCATCACCTCGCCTGTCCACTTCGCCTTCACCTCTCGCAACGACCCGGCCTCGGCGCTCGCCACCGGCGTGATCATGGTCGCGCCGTTCTTCGTGCTGCGCGCCTGGTGCCGCTACCTCTGCCCCTGGGGCTACCTGATGGGGCTCCTGCACCGCGCCTCCCGCCTGCGGGTGGTGCGCGAGGCGGCGCGCTGCAACGCCTGCGGCGAGTGCGCGCGGCGGTGCGACGTGGAGGCGATCACCCCCGCGGGCGAGGTGCGCCTCGAGCACTGCCAGCTCTGCCACGCCTGCGTCGACCACTGCCCGACCGGGGCGCTGCAGGTCGCGGACGCGTGGCAGCGAGCGCGCGCCGCCTGCGCGAGGCCTCCGGGAGACACGCCGCCGGAGGCCAGCCAGTGAGGAGCGCGCTGGGCATGACGCTCGTCTCGACGCTCGCCTGCTGGCTGGCCACGTCGAGCTCGGCCTCGGCTGACCCCGGCACCGACTGGCCGCAGAGCCGGCGCACCGCCAGCAACGAGGCCACGCTCGAGCTCTCCGCTCCGCGCAGCGGCCCGGCTCACGCCTGGAGCCTGGCCGCCAGCGACCGCGCCTGGGGCTACCAGCCCGGCATCACCGTCTGGTCCTCCGCGGCCGTGGCGCTCGTCGACGGCCGCGCGCTCCTCGTCGCCGGCAGCTTCGATCACAACGTCCACGCGCTCGACGCAGCGAGCGGCGAGCGGCGCTGGACCTTCACCACGGGCGGGATGGTCCTCGAGCCGCCGGTCATCACGCGGCTCGGCGAGAGGATGATCGTCTTCGCCACGGCCACCGACCGCTCGGTCTACGCTCTCGACGCCAGCGACGGACGGCAGCTCTGGGCGCGCACGGTGGAGCCGTACCGGCCCACGATCGGCGAGGCGAGGCTCAGCGCCGGGTGCGTCACGCGGATCGGCGGACGCGCTGCCGTCGTGGTGGGCTACTGGACCTGGGATCGCTCGCTGGGCCGCAGCCTGCAGCGGGGCGGCCTGCTGGCCATGGACGCGCTGACGGGCGAGCCCCTCTGGCGGCGGGTGCTCGGCGACAATCAGCTGACCGCGCCGGTGGCCGCGCAGGTCAGCGGCGCCGGCCTGCTGCTCGTCGGCTCGTCGGACGGCGCGCTCACCGCGCTCGCCGCGGAGACGGGGGAGGTGCGCTGGCGGCAGGTGGAGCTCGACGCCATCCGCAGCCCGCCTGCCTTCGCCCCGCTCGCCGGCGGCCC
>JAKLHH010001018.1 GCA_022710245.1 Myxococcota bacterium | reverse complement strand
AGGCGGTGCGCTTCCTCGACGTGGGACCGCGCCTGCTCGAGCCGGGCGGCCTCCTCGCCACGAGCACCTCGCCCGATCACCTGCACCTCAGCGAGCGCGGCTACCAGCTCTGGGCCGAGGCGATGGTGCCGGTCCTCCGCGCGCTGCTGGAGAGGCGCTGAGCGGCGGCGGTCACCGTCGGGTGAGCGCGTGCAGGTCCGCGTCGGGGAGCGCGCGGGGCCAGTAGAAGTAGATCAGTCGCAGCGCGCCGCTACTTCCCCGAGGGCGCCAGCAGGTAGATGGGGAACTCGAAGTCCTCGGCGATCTCGAGGAAGAGCGTGATGCGCCACTCGTTGCTGAACAGCGTGCGCCCCTTGAGCAGCGCGCGCGGGTTGAGGCGCACCGTGAAGTCGAGGCGCTCGCGCCGCTTCTCGCCTGCCTTGACGGTGAACGGGCTGAGCCGCGAGGTGGCCACCAGCGTCTCCTTGTGCCGCACCTCGAGGCGGTTCCTCTCCAGCGCGACGGCCGCCTCGTTCGGGTTCTCGATCTCGAGGGTGAGGTGCGCCCCGACGGGCACGCCTCCGCCGAGGATGGTCGAGAGCGCGGTGCCGAGGCCGAGCTTCGGCAGGTCGAGGCCGAACGACTTGAAGTCCGCGTGGTACTCGCAGCGCAGGATCATCGCCTTGTGGTGGAGCGCGACCCCGAGGTTGCCGAAGACGAAGCCGCTCCAGCCGAGGACGCCGAGGAGGCCCGCCCAGGCGATCAGCCGCAGCGGCCACGGGAAGGCGCGCTGGTCACGGGCGCGCGGCAGGAGCTGCGCGCCGAGCCAGGTGCCGGCGATGGCGGCCCAGACGATGGAGAGCACGCTGGCGCCGAAGAGCAGCACCACCGCGTTCGCGAACGAGAGCTCCGCGTGGTGGCTGACGTGGAGGCCGGCGAGCACCGCGGGCAGCGCGAAGCAGGCCCCGAAGCCGAGGCTCGCGAACGGCCGCTTGAGCAGCGCCGCGATGATCCGCGAGTAGGTCATCCCGTGGCGCTGCAGCACCGGCGAGATGAAGTCTGCGGCGACGGTGAAGAAGAGGAAGACGTAGCTCAGCACCTCGGCGAGGAGCTTGCGGCCTGGCTCGGGCGCGTAGCCGATCCAGAAGATGCCGGCGAAGCCCGCCGCGTAGACGACGACCAGCAGCAGCTCCTCGAGGCCCTGGCGCCACCAGGGGAGGGGCAGGTGCGCGCCGTCGGTGAGCTGGCCGTCGCGCTCGACCGCCTCGGAGAGCTTCTCCTTCACCGGGAAGAGCAGGGCCGAGACGAGGATCATCGCGCCGGAGACGATGGCGTTGGCGATCACCGCCTTGCTCTGGCTGGTCACCAGGAAGCGCGCGAGGAGGTCGCCGGCGAAGCGCCACTTCTCCGGGAGGAGGTAGCTCACCAGCAGGCCGCGGATCTGCTTCTCGTGCGAGATGACGAGCGCCGCGATCCCGGCGAGGATGCCGCCCGCCAGGAAGAGGTAGAGCAGGGTGAAGGCCCAGCCACGCCCGCGCAGCTTCGCGGGGGCCGCGGGGGCTCTCAGCACCCAGCCGAGCTGTTCGAGGAGCCACATGGCCGCGATGGTAGCCCAGCGCCCCGGCGCTGGCCACCGCCGCCCTCAGGTCAGGGGCACGACGACTTGCCGGCCGCGGTGCAGAGCTGCTGGTCGGTCCGGGCGACGGACCAGATCCGGAGGCTGTCCAGCGCGCCGACCCAGCGGTCGCCCTCGGACGGGCTATCGCCGCCGACCACGAGGGCGTCGGCGGTGCTCGCGGCGAAGGGGGTCTGAGCCGACTTGACCGAGACGCCGTCGACGAAGAGCTGCAGCGTCGTCCCATCGTGACGGCAGGCGACGTGGCGCCAGCTGCCCACCGCGAGGTGGGCCGTGCCTTGAAGGCTGGCGGAGCCAACTCCGCAGTAGAGCTGGTCGCCAGGGTACAGGAAGAGACCGTAGGCGTTCTGCTTGTCGAGGATCCCCATCCGCCCCACCACCGGGATCGTCGTGGGCTTCACCCAGGCCTCGATGGTGACGGCGGAGGCGAGGCTCAGCGACGGGCTGTCCGGGGCCTTGAGGCGGCTGATCGCATCCAGGTTGGCCGCGTCGCCCTCGACGCCCGCGATCGCCGCCACCGCCGCCACGGTGAGGTCGTTGCCCTTGCCGGAGTCGTCCTTCCCCGGCGCGGTCTTCTCGAAGCGGTAGCAGGCGGCGAGGTCGGGCTGGGCGCAGAGCGACGCGGTCAGGTCGGGGGCAGCCAGATCGGCGAGCAACCCCTCCACCCGGCGCTGGTCGGCGGGCCCCTGGTCGGCCGCGCGATCGGTCAGCGGCCAGTCCCCCCGGAGGCCGTCGCCCGCGGGGCGGTCGACGCGCAGGTCGCCTGGCAGATCACCGCTCCCCGGCGCGTCAGGGGTCCACGCGAGGAGCGCGTGGCACCCCGACAGCAGCACCACCGCGAGCACACCCAGGAGCGGCCGCATTCGATCCATCCTACCGCTCCGGCGGCCAGCCAGAAGTAAGCAAGCATCCTGATGCATGAGGTTTGGGTCTTGCCCCCACCGCGCGGTCGTTGTAGATAACCGCACAGCTCACTCCCTTCGGGGAGGGGCCAGCCCATCCACCCCGGTTGACCTTCGCCGCCGGAGGAGCAGAGGATGGGAGGAAGCAAGCACCCGCCGAGCGGAACGGTGAATCTGCTGGCGTGGCAAGGAGATGGAAG
This sequence comes from Myxococcota bacterium, assembly GCA_022710245.1. The sequence continues at coordinate 887 of JAKLHH010001018.1, read as the reverse complement.
AATGCTGTCACCAGAGCGCAAGAAGGGGATCATCGAGCAGTACAAGGCCCACGAGAAGGACACCGGCTCGCCCGAGGTGCAGATCGCGCTGCTGACCGAGCGGATCACGCACCTCACGGAGCACTTCAAGACCCACTCGAAGGACCACCACTCGCGGCGTGGCTTGCTGAAGCTCGTCGGCAAGCGGCGCCGGCTCCTCGACTACCTGAAGAGCAAGCAGGTGGACCGCTACCGCGAGATCATCCAGAAGCTCGGCATCCGCAAGTAGGTTAGCTGGATCGTGGACCGCCCGCGTGGTGCGGGCGGTCCTGTTGCTTGTCTGTCGCGGCAGCTCGGCGCGATCCTGCGCGTCGCCGCGACGATCGTGGTCGCGGATGGGATCAGACAAGGTTTTAGTTTTTGACCCGAGCCCCGACGTCGCCAGATGACGGAGCTCCGGTCAGAGACTAATCCTGCCTGACCCACCCGCCTCCCGATGAACCGTCAACCCACCCCACCCCGGGGTGGTGCGCGGTCCGGCGCTGCCGGGCGCGCGTCGTGGGCGCTCCTCGAGGAGCGAGCCCGCGGACAGGAGAGAACATGCAGATCAGAGAGAGCGTCCTCATCGGCGGCAAGGAGCTGACGATCGAGACCGGCAAGGTCGCCAGGCAGGCGAGCGGCGCGGTGATGGTTCGCTACGGCGACACGACGGTGCTCGTCACCGCGGTGGCCGATGATGACCTCCGCGACACCGACTTCCTGCCGCTGACCGTCGAGTACGCGGAGAAGATGTACGCGGCGGGGCGCATCCCGGGCAGCTACTTCCGCCGCGAGGGCCGCCCGTCGGTCCCCGAGATCCTCGTCTGCCGCATCATCGACCGGCCGATCCGGCCGCTCTTCCCCAAGAC
>JAKLHH010001017.1 GCA_022710245.1 Myxococcota bacterium | reverse complement strand
ACGCAGAGGCGCACGCTGTGACCGCCGCGCGCGTCGAAGCGGCAGACCGCCGTGGTCCTCGCGCCGCGCGTCACCTGGCAGTCGGTCCGCGGCTCCTCCGCCCCTCGCGGCGAGTGGGCGACGAGCAGGTGCTGCCCGCGCGGGTTCTCCACCTCGATGCGCAGCTCGCCCCGGGCGCTGACCTGGGAGCGATCGGGCGTCAGCAGGCGCAGCCCGGCGGCGAAGAAGCCCGGCCGCAGCACCGGCTGGCGGATGTACTCGCCCCGGGAGAGCGCGGGCTCGCGGAGCTGCCAGGCGGCGTCCTCGGGGAAGTGGTCGACCCCGATCACCGCCGGCGGGACGAGGAAGTAGTCCGTCTTCAGCTGCGGGGTGAACGTGTCGCCCTTCACGTGGCCGGAGTCCCAGGTCACGTCGAGCAGGTGCCAGCGCCCATCGAGCTTCACCGCGTTCCAGGCGTGGCCCTCGCCGTCGACGCTGTCGCCGGCGTGGCGCGCGTCGCCGGGGATGAAGGCCGCCTCGACGCCGGCCGCCGTGGCCAGCGCGACGAAGAGGTTCGCGTAGCCCGCGCAGACGCTGCGGTGGGTGCGGAACACCGTCTCCGCGTCCTGCGGCGGGTACTGACGCGCCCGGTAGGAGGCGACGTCGTAGGCCACCCGCGAGGCGACGTAGTCGTGGAGCGCGCGGACGCGGTCCAGCCCCTCGCTGGTGTGCTCGCGCAGGTAGCGGGCGGCCGCCTCGAGGCTGACCTCCGCGGCGCGCGGCATCCCGGCGACCGCAGGGTGCAGGCCCGCGGGCTGCGGCCAGAGCGGTTGCAGGCGCTCGGGCGCGGTCGACCTCGTCTGCTCGCTCTGCGCTCGGCGCGCCGGGCCGTGGCCGCCGACCCGACCGGAGGTGTGCCCGGCCTCCGGCGTCGGGCGAGGCTCCGGCCTCGCCTGCGCGCCGCGCGCGTGCGTGTCCTCCTGCTGCTTGAACGGGTTCGTGCGGCTCCGCTTGTAGACCCACTCCAGCGTGTCGGCGGCGCGGAACAGCGCCGCGCGGACGCGATCGACGCGGGGGCCGTGCGCACCGCCCAGGATCCAGTCGCCGCGCGTGCTGAGCGCGGTGAAGGAGCGCTGCGGGTAAGCCCAGACCACGACCGCGAGGAAGACGGCGCTCAGCGCCACCGTGCGGAGGATCAGCCGGTCGAGCCCGCCGAGGATTTTGCCCTTCATCGCGGAGGGTCCGCGCGAGGCCCACAGGTCCCAGAGGAGCGGCAGGACGGGGAACAGCAGCAACCCGGCGCCGATCGGCAGGAGCAGGGAGCGGTTGTCGAAGACGGCGAGAGAAGAGGAGAGCCAGACACCGATCGCGGGGATGAGGATCATCAGCGCGAGGCAGGCCAGCTTGAACGGCACGGCGAGGAGCGTCGCGAGGACTCTGGAGGGTGTGAGACGTGGCATCAAGGAGAGGGTGACGGCCGCGGCGCCCGGCCGGAATGCTATTCCTGGCGCGGCTGCGTAGCCTGGCTCGGGGAGGGGAGAAAATGCCCGCGTCCGCCAACCTGGTTGACGCGGCCCGAGGCGCAGACGTTCCATTCTCGCGGCTTGCGTGAGGCCGGTGATGGCACTGTCGTTGCAGCCCCTGCGCGGGCATGAGGCCGAGGGGACTGCAGGCGCTGCTCGCGCTCGCGCTCGTGGTGCAGGGGCCGAGCGCGGGAGCCACCGTGCGCGCGACGACCTCGGGCGGCACGCCGCTCCGCTGGCAGGGAACGAACTGTATCGACCTCCACCCGGACTCCGGGGGCAGCGCCGACCTCGGCCTGCCCGCGACGGTGACGGCGATCCAGCGCGCGGCGCAGAGCTGGACGCAGGCGGCCGGGAGCTGCACCCATATCCAGCTCCCGGTCCTCGACCCGGCGCCGCTCTCGCAGACCCCTCCCTCGGAGGGGTCGCGCAACGGGGTGGCCATCTACTGGGTCAAGCAGGGCTGGAGCAGCGTGGAGGGGCGAACTCCGGAGGCCGTCGCGCTGACGCAGGTTCGTTACGTGGACCAGAAGGGCCACGCGGACGACGGCGCGATCATCGACGCGGACCTCGCCGTCAACGGCGAGGACTTCAGGTGGTCGACGACGGACCAGCCCGGCACCATCGACGCCGAGAGCACCGTCGCGCACGAGCTGGGCCACGTGCTCGGGCTCGAGCACCCCTGCTACGTGCAGCGCCCGCCGGACCCGCTCCCCGTCGACGAACGCGGCCGGCCGCTGCAGGCCTGCGCCGAGGTCAGCGACCCGACCGTGCGCGAGGAGGTCATGTTCCCCACCACGGCCCCGGGCCAGGCGCGCCGCCCGACGGCCGCGGAGGGCGCCGCGCTCTGCGTGATCTACCCGCTCGCGGCAGACCCCCACCACTGCGGCGCGGTGACGCCCTCGTCAGGAGGCGGCGGCTGCACCGTCGACCCGCGCCGTCCCCCGCGGGGCGCGCTCGCGCTGCTGCTCCTCCTCGGAGCGCTCCTCGCCGGGCGGCTGCTGCGTCGGCCGCGGTGAGCTGCTGAGGGCTACGGCGTGTAGATCTCGACGGAGGTGAGCGGCGCGCCGGAGGTCTCGTTCTCACCACCCACGGCGATCGCCTGGTCGCCGATCAGGGTCAGGGTGTGGTGCTCCCGACCGACGAGCATCGGCTCGCTCATCTGCCAGCTGATACTGGACGGGAGGAAGAGGCGAGCATGGCTCTGCGTCAGCGCGCCGCCAGCGGAGAGCACCCGCCCGCTCGTCAGCTTGACCACCGCGTGGTTGTAGATCCCCGTGCCCGGAGCCCCGGCCGTGACCACCTTGTCGCTCGCCGGATCGTAGAGCTCGGACTTCAGCACGATGCAGCTGTTGTAGATGCTGCTGTCGCAGACGCCGCCGTGGATGAGGACCCGCCCGTCTCCAAGCAGCGTCGCGGTGTGCGAGGCTCGCGCCTCGGCCAGCTTGGCTGCTGTCTGGGTGAGGGTGCCCGTCACCGGATCGAAGAGGTCCATGCTGGTCTCGAACTTGTTGCCGTCGGTGCCGCCGACGATGAGGACCTTGCCGTTCTTCAGGACGGTGGCGGTCGCCAGGTTGCGGGGGCTGCTGAGGGAGGCCGAGGCGAGGGACCAGGTCCCGCTCACGGGGTCATAGAGCTCGATGGCGAGCTCGTTCTTCAGGTTGTCGAAGCCACCGGCGACGAGGACCTTGCCGCTGGGGAGGAGCGTGACGGCGGCCGAGCGGCGGCTGAAGAAGGACGGCTTGGTGACGCTCCAGGGGCTGGCGGTGTTCTTCGGGTCATAGAGCTCGCTCGGCGTGTTGAGCATGCAGGTGAAGCTCGGGGTCTCCTTGCAGCCACTGGTGATGAAGACGCGCCCGTCCTGGAGGAGGACGGCCGAGTGGCCCCAGTGGGGCGAGCTGGTCGTCCCGGCGGACGACCAGGTGCCGGCCTTGGGATCGTAGCGCTCGACGCTGCTGAGGACGGTCCAGCCCGTGTTCCCACCGAGCCCGCCGACCACGAGCAGCGAGCCGTCCTGGAGCAAGGTCGCGGTGTGGCTGTGGCGGCCTTCGGCGAGGTCGGCGAGCTTGTCCCAGCGCGCGGGGGGCGGCGGCTTCACGTCGGGA
>JAKLHH010001016.1 GCA_022710245.1 Myxococcota bacterium | reverse complement strand
GCTATGGTGGAGCGATCAGGGCCAGACCCCGCCCGGAGGCGAGGATGACCGCTCCCACCCGCACCGTCGACCTGCTCGCCGCGAACCCTGTCTTCGCCGCGCTCTCGCGCGAGGAGCGCCTCACCCTTCGCCAGCGCGGGGTGCTCAAGCGCTACCAGGAGCGCGAGCGCGTCCTCTCCGAGGGTGACGAGCCCGAGCACGTCTACGCGCTGGTCTCGGGCTCGGTGCGGGTCTTCCACGCCTCGCCGTCCGGCCTCGAGGTGGTGGTGAAGATCTTCAAGCCCCCCTCGATCTTCGGCGAGATGGAGGTGATCACCGGCCTGCCCTTCCTGGAGAACGTGGCGGCGCTCGAGGCGACCGAGCTGGTGCTCATCCCGCGCGAGGTCTTCCTCGCAGTGCTGCAGGCGCACCACGGGGTGACGCTGGCGCTGCTCCGCGACGTCTGCGCGCGCCTCTGCATCGCCAGCCACAACGAGAAGTCGCTGGCCTTCCACGACGTGCGCACGCGCCTGGCGAACTTCCTCGTCTGCTACGCGGCCTTCGACGGCGAGCAGACCCCGACCGGGGTACGCCTGCGCCTGCGCCTGACCCAGGACGACATGGCGACGGCGCTCGGGGTGACCCGCCGCGCGGTGGCCAAGGAGATCACCCGCTGGCAGAAGGGCGGTGTCATCGAGCGGAGCGGCGGGCGCTACCTGATCCGCGACCTCGACCGGCTCTCCGAGGAGGCCGCCGAGCTGCACCTCGCCGTGACCTACGCGATCGGCGAGGAGCTGAAGACGCTGTAGCCCCGCTGGAGGTGCCAGATGCTGGCCCGGTTCTCACTCGTCCTCGCCCTCGCCCTCGCTGGCCTTCCGCTCGGCGCGCTGGCCAGGAGGCCGCCGGTCACGGTGGACTTGACGGGCGCCTGGGATGACGCGGACTCGAGGGCAGCCGCCGCAGCGCTGTCGACGGAGCTGCTCGGCTCGCGCTGGCGCACAGCCACGCGCCGGCTGCCGCGCCAGCCAGCCCTCGAGCTGCGGCCGCTCCGCAACCGCACGATCCCCCTCAACCTGGACCTGTTCAACCGCCTCCTCGGCGAGGGCCTCGCCCGGGGAGGGCTCCGCACCGGTCCCTCCGCGGAGGCGTGCGTGAGCCTCGCGCTAGCCGGGTGAGGACGGCGCCGGGGACCGCGGCAGCTTCCGCTCCACCGCCCGCGCCACCTCCTCGATGGTGAGCAGCGCGGCGAGGTGCTTGCGGCTGATCCCGTCGACGAGGATCGCGCTCGCCCAGGGGAAGCGCGCGCGCAGCAGCTCGAGCGCCTTCGGGGTCAGCACCTCGTGCTGGTGGACCTCCTCCTCGGCGAGGCCGAGCTGGGCGGTGAGGCTGAGGTCCTGCTTGCCGAGCGTGATCGAGAACTCCTGCTCCAGCACGTACATCAGCTCGACGAGGTCGAGCGAGTCGGCGCCGAGGTCCTCCATCAGGCGCGAGCCGGCCTGGGCCCGGCCCGGCTCCAGCGCGAGGACCTCGGTCACGCAGCGACAGACGCGAGCAACGATCTCGTCGGACATCTTCGATCTCTCTCCGGGAGCTAGGGCGGCCCGAGGTAGCAGCCGTCGACAGACAGCACGGCGCCGCTGAGGTACGAGGCCTCCTCCGAGGCCAGGAAAGCACAGAGCGCCGCGACCTCCCCCGGCTGCCCCGCGCGCGCGAGCGCGACGCGCGCCGTCAGCGCCTCGCCTGCCAGCCCGCGCGCCGCGCGGTTCATCCCGGTCTCGATCAGGCCCGGCGCGATGGCGTTCACGCGCACCCCCTTGCGGCCCACCTCGACGGCGAGCGCGCGGGTGAAGGACTCGAGGAAGCCCTTGGTCCCCGCGTACACCGCGGCCCCCCGGCCCGGCTGGCGCGCGGCCACCGAGGAGAGGTTGACGATCACCCCCGCGCGCTGGCGCAGCATCGGCCGCACCGCCGCCCGCGCGAGCCGCACCGGCGCGGCGATGTTCACCGCGAGGAGCCGCTGCAGCTCCTCCTCGGCGAGCTGCGGGAGCAGCTCCTCGACGACGACCCCCGCGTTGTTGACGAGGAGGTCGAGGCGGCCCCAGCGCTCGAGCGCGGCCGCGACGAGCCCGTCGGCGCAGGCGGGCTCGGCGAGGTCGCCGCGGCGCACCAGCACCTCGGCGCCCGCTGCGACGCACGCGGCCTCGCAGGCCGCCATCGCCGCGACGTCCTCGCGGTGGTGGAGGAGCAGGGCCCGCGCCCCCTCGCTGGCGAGCCGCTCGGCGATGGCGCGGCCGATCCCGCGCGAGGCGCCGGTGACGAGCGCGACCTTGCCCTCCAGGCGACGGCTCATCGCGCGCCCTCCGTCTCCTCGAGCGCGCCGAGGACCAGGCAGGCGTTCTGGCCGCCGAAGCCGAAGGAGCTGGTGAGCAGCCGCCGCGGCCGCGCCGGGCGCGGGACCCTGGCGACGTGGTCGAGCTCGCACTCGGGGTCGACCTGCTCGAGGGTGATGGTGGCCGGGAGCAGCCCCTCGGCCAGCGCGAAGAGGCAGGCGCCGAGCTCGAGCGCTCCCGCGGCGCCGATCAGGTGACCGACCTGGCTCTTCGTCGAGCTCACCGCGGGCCGCCGTGGCCCGGCGCCGAAGACCTCGCGGATCGCCCCCGCCTCGGCCGGGTCGTTCTTGCGCGTCGCCGTGCCGTGCGCGTTGACGTAGTCGATCGCCTCCGGCGCGAGGCGCGCGTCGGCCAGCGCGGCGCGCATCGCCGCCACCGCGCCGGTCGCGCCGGGCGCCGGGTCGGTCATGCGGTACGCGTCCATCGTCGAGCCGTAGCCGAGGAGCTCGGCCAGGATCGGCGCGCCCCGGCGCCGGGCCGCCTCGAGCTCCTCGAGGACCACCATCGCCGCGCCCTCGCCGAGCACGAAGCCATCGCGGCGCGCGTCGAACGGCCGCGAGGCCTGACCGCGGAGCTCGTTCGAGGTGGAGAGCGCCTCGAGCAGGCAGAAGCCCGCCAGCCCGAGCGGGTTCACCATCGAGTCGTAGCCGCCGGCGAGCGCGAGGTCCGCCGCGCCGTCGCGGAGCAGGAGGAGCGCCTCCCCCACGGCCTGCGTCCCCGCCGCGCAGGCCGAGAGGTTCACCGTGCAAGGCCCTGCCGCGCCGAGCTCGCGCGCCAGGCAGCGCGCCCCCAGGTCGGCGGGGAGCTGCAGCTGCGCGCCCGGCGCCGCGGCGTCCACCGCCGCGAGGAGCGCGGGGCCGTCGAGGCGGCCGTCGGCGCGCAGGTGCGCGGCGAGGTCCTCGAGGTGGAAGACCTCGAGACCCGCGGCGAGCGAGCAGGCGATCCGCTCGGGCGCGTGGTGCTCGCGCGGGCTGGCCCCGCCGAACGCCGCGGCGAGCGCCTCGCGCCCCGCGGCGAGCCCGAAGCGCGACTTGCGATCGCGGAGCAGCGCGGCGCGCTCGCCAGGCGGCAATTGCGGGTCCTCGCGGCCTGCGGCCGCTCCGGGATGAGACCGCCGCAATTGCGGGTCCTCGCGGCCTGCGGCCGCTCCGGGATGAGACCGCCGCAATTGCGGGTCCTCGCGGCCTGCGGCCGCTCCGGGATGAGACCGCCGCAATTGCGGGTCCTCGCGGCCTGCGGCCGC